>DASQHH010000191.1:0-7761 GCA_035632195.1 Vicinamibacterales bacterium | reverse complement strand
ATCGCCATGGACGGCACGTCGTTCGCCCCGGCGGAAATGACCGTGAAGGTCGGCGACACGGTGACGTGGATCAACAAAGATCCGTTTCCGCACAACATCTCGTCGAAAGCCGGCGGACTGCATTCCGGCGATCTCGAGCCGGACGCGTCGTGGCAGTTCCACGCAACGACGCCCGGATCGTTTCACTACGTCTGCACGCTCCACCCGGGCATGAAGGGCACGTTAGTCGTCACACCGTAACCAATGGAAGGGAGATCCGATCGATGAATGTCAAGACATGGATGATCGCGGCCGTCTGCGCCGGACTGTCGGCGCCGGTGTTCGCACAGGCGCCCAACGACGCGCAGATCGCGGCGATCGTCGTGACCGCGAATCAGGTCGACATCGACGCGGGCAAGCTCGCCGAGTCGAAGGGATCGACCGCGGACGTGAAAGCGTTCGGCAAGCAGATGGTCACAGACCATACCGGCGTCAACAAGCAGGCCACGGAGCTCGTGACCAGGCTGGGCGTGAAGCCCGAGGACAATCCGACGGCGGAGAGCCTCAAGTCGGGCGGCGCCGACAACGTCAAGCACCTCGAGTCGCTCAAAGGCAAGGCGTTCGACAAGGCGTACGTCGATCACGAGGTGGCTTATCACCAGCAGGTACTCGACGCCGTCGACAAGGTTCTCATTCCGAACGCGAAGAACGCGGACCTGAAAGCGCTGCTGGTGAAAGTGCGCCCGGCGTTCGTCGCGCACCTCGAGCACGCGAAGCACCTCCAGGCGTCGGTCGGCGAATAAGTAAGGACGAGTACGTAAGAGAGTCGTTAGTCCTCACGATTTTCTCATTTGGCACTCTCCTCGCACCCTGCGGCGATCCATGGTCGATGGATCGCCGCCGTCCGTCACGGTGCTCATCTGCACTCGAAACCGCGCCGCGCTGCTCCCGCGCACGCTCGACAGCCTCGCCCGTGTGCACGTGCCTCCATCATGGGCGTGGGACGTTCTCGTCGTCGACAACGGTTCGAGCGACGGAACCTGGCAGATCGTGGCCGAGAAATCGCGAACGTACCCGGTGCCGCTGCGGTGCCGGTTCGAGGCTCAGCCTGGGAAATCGGCAGCGATGAACGCGGGCGTCAAGGCGACCCGCTCGAGAGTGATCGCCTGCGTCGACGACGACGTGCTGGTATGCCCCGGCTGGCTGCTGTCGGGTTGCGCTCCACTCCTGGAAGATTCTTCACCGTACGCCTACACCGGCGGACCGGTCGAGCCGGTCTGGGAAGCCAGGCGGCCGGAATGGTTTCCGACCACGCGCGATGACCTCTGGGGCACGGTCGCGATTCTGGACTACGGCCCCGATTCGTTCGTCTTCGAGGACGCGCGCCGCGTGCCGCTCGGCGCCAACGTCGCGTTCCGCCGCGACCTCGTCGAGAACGCAGGCGGGTTCGTCACCGCGCTGGGCCGATCGAATTCGCGGATTCTGCTCGGCCAGGAGCTGCCCGAGTTCTTCCGCCGCACGCGCACGCTCGGCGCGCGCGGATTGTACGTACCGGAGATGCGCGTCGCGCACTGGGTCCCCTCGGCGCGTATGACGCGCTCGTACTTCCGGCGCTGGTGGTTCGGGAAGGGCGTGTCGCGCGCGCGCGTCGATCGCCTCCACCCGGTCACGGAGCTCGGCCTGGACCTGCGCGCGGTCCGCCACTTCGCGGGCGTGCCGCGATTCATGTTCGGCGATCTGCTGCGCGACCTCGGATCGTGGGCGCGCGCGATGACGGCCGGGGATCGGGTCGCAGCAATGCATCGCCAGACGCGCGCGTGTTACTTCGCCGGATACTTCTGGGAACGGATGCGCAGGGGACGGCGCAGCGATGCCGTCGCCTCCTGACGTCTCCGTCGTCGTGCCGACCTTCAACCGCGCCGGCCGCCTTCGGCCGCTGGTCGGCCGGCTGCGCGCGCAGCACGCGCCCGGGCTCGACTTCGAAGTCCTGATCGTCGACAACGCTTCGTCGGACGCAACGCGCGAGATGGTCGACGGCCTGATTGCCGGCGATGTCCGCTTCCACTACCTGTACGAACCGAAGCGCGGCGCCTCGCACGCGCGAAACGCCGGAATCGCCCGCGCTCGAGGCTCCATCATCGCCTTCCTCGACGACGACGTGGTGCCTGCGCCCGACTGGCTGCAGACGCTGAAGGCGGAGTTCGACGCGAACCCCGGCGCCGACTGCATCGGCGGCCGCGTCGACGGCGACTGGCCGGCCTCCGTGCCGCGCTGGCTCACACCTCGGCACCTCGCGCCGCTGGCACTGCAGACGGCGCGCCGCCGCGAGTTCGACGCGGACCATGCGTCCGCGTGCCTGATCACGGCGAACTTCGCCTGCCGGCGGCAGGTGTTCGACGACGTCGGCGGCTTCTCGACGGCATTCATGCGGGACGAAGACCGCGAGTTCAACCTGCGCCTGTGGCGCGCGGGCAAACGAGGACTGTTCGCCGACGATGTCCGCGTGGTCGCGCCGGTCGATCCGGCGAGGCTGACGAAACCGTATCACCGCCGGTGGTACCAGACGACCGGCGAGAACCACGCGCGTCTGCGGTACCGTGAGATCATCGACGCCGACGGCCGGCTCGTGCCCCCGATGACCCGGCGGTGCGTGCTCGGGACGCCGGCGTTCGTCTACCGGGAGTGCCTTGCCGAGGCCCTGCGCTGGCTGTGGAGCGCCGCGCGCTTCCGCCGCGCCGACGCGTTCTATTACGAGTGCCGCGTCCGCTACTTCCTCAGCTACATCGCCGCGCGCGCTAGAATTGCTGCGTGTCCGAACGACCGCCTCGCCCGCAACGCGCCGACTCGCGCGAAGTCGCCGAACTGAAGCAGCTGAAGGAGGCGCAGCCCGAGCTGACGGAGGCCGTCGACATGCAGCTCGCGCTCGTCGACGTCCAGCGCCGCGTGCAAGGCCGCGTCCCGCTGCCGTGGATCGAGGTCGATCCCGCGTGGCTCAAGGCGCAGCAGACCGCGGGTAAACCACTGGTCCGCTTCGGCGACATCCCGCTCGACTGGACCGATTTCCGGCTGACGTTCCGACAGACGGCCGACATCCTGCACCGGTACGAAGCGCTCGAACGCAGCGACTACGACGCCATCGTCGCCATCGGCCGCGATGGGAACGCCATCGAGCCGCTCGTCAAGTCGTGGTACGAGCGGACGTCGGGCCACGACGCGTCGCCGCCGCCGGACGGCATCCCGGCGAGCATCGATCAGGTGCTGGTCCTCGCCCTGCGTCCCTTCCTGTCGCGCTGCGCCGAAGCGCTGACCGAGCGCATCGACGTCACCTCGTGGAAGCACGGCCATTGTCCCTTCTGCGGATGGGAACCGGACTTCGCGATCATCACGCCGAGCGCCGACCGGCGCCTGGTCTGCGGACGCTGCGTCGCGCAGTGGACGTTCGCGCCGCTGACGTGTCCGTTCTGCGCGAACGAGGACCGTGCGCTGATCACGTCGTTTGCGACGCGCGACGGCCGTTATCGGGTCTATGGCTGTGACGTCTGCAGGCGGTATCTGAAGGCGTACGACGGGCGGAACGCGCAGCGCCCGGCGCTCGTGGCGGTGGATACCATTGCCACGCTGCCGCTCGACGCGGCGGCGATCCAGCGCGGGTATCTGGGCTGATTACTGCTGTTGCTGTGACTGCGGCTGCGGCTTCGCGGCGAACAGCGTGGACGCCTTCGACGACATCCAGCTGAAGAGGTTCTCGGTCTCCATGAAGCGGCCGGCGTTGCTGCGCGCGCCGAGGACGACGACGGCGACCTGCGGTCCACCGTCCGGCATCCGGAGCAGCGTCGCGAGGCAGTAGCCCGCCTTGGAGATGAAGCCCGTCTTGCCGGCGAGCACGTCGACGTCCGACCGGCCCAGCAGGTGATTCGTGCTGTGGAAGGTGATCGGGCGGCGGATCTTGTTCTGCGTCCAGACGGTGTATTCCTGGGTGCGCATCACCGATGAGATACGCTCGTCGCCGGACACCTGCGTGATGAGCCGCGCCATGTCGTAGGCGGACGACACGTTCTCGGAGAGCAGCCCGGAGGGGTCCGCGTAGTGCGTGTTCTGGAGGCCGAGCTCGGCCGCCTTGGAATTCATCCGATCGATGAAACCGTCGGTGCCGTACTTCGACACGCGCGCGAGCGCGCGGGCGGCGGCGTTGTCGGAGGCGATGAGGAGCAGGTGCAGCAGATCGTCGGCAGAGACCTTATCGTTCGTGTGCAGGTGCGTCGTCGACGCCTGGAAGACGTCGCTGTGCGCGATCGTCACCTGCTGGGACATGTCGGGGTTGTCTTCGAGGAACACCGTCGCCGTCATCATCTTGGTGATGCTGGCGATCGAGCGCTGATCCTGCGAGTGCTCTTCCCAGAGGACCTGGTTGGTGACGGGGTCGTAGATGATCGCGGCGGCAGCGCGGAGGTCCGGGACGATCTCGCCGGTGCCCGGGTCGACCCGGTAGCGCGGCAGCACGGTCGCGGCCATCTCGCGCGCGGTCGCGACGGCGCGCGCCTGCGCGAGCCTGGTCTTGCGTGTCTGCGAACGCGCGGCGGAATATGCCGTCGATTTCCTGGCAGTCGTCGAGTGGGGTTTAACGGCTGAGGTGTCGCGTTCCTGCGCGGCAGCCGGCGCAAGGCCGAAACTGACGAGGCAGACGAGCGCAAGAGGACCGACGCAGAAAATACGGATTCTGTTCAACTCAGGATCCCCACCGACTAAGAGTTGTTCGTTGCGACGGCGTCAGTGTAGCAGATAAATCCCAGCGCGCAAGGGGATTATCGCTACGGGCGAGCGTCGTCAGCATCGTTTCCCGACTACGGTCGAGCCCACGCCTGAGCACCACCAACAGTTGTGCCAGACTGCGCAGTCCGCGATCGCGCCGATAACTGGTTTATCGGCCGCGAAACGGCCGTCCGCAGAGGGCCAGAACGTGACACCGCGCGAACAAGAGGAATACGCGGCACTCCGCGCCACGATTCGAGAACGAGGAACGACCCGGCCGTGGGTCGCACTGTGCGGTTTCGTCTCATGGGCGGCGCTCACCGCCGCGACGGCCGCTCTGGCGTTCCCGCCCGTCGCTTCGATTCTGCCCCTCCTCGTCCTCGCCGGTGCATTCGAATGCGTGCTCGCGCTGCACATCGGCGTCGAGCGCGTCGGGCGCTACCTGCAGGTGTTCTACGAGGACCAGTGGGAACGCGCAGCCATGGAATTCGGGCGGCCGAAAGGGGCCGTCGTGCTGGATCCGCTCTTCTCCACCGTCTTCTTCGTCGCGGCTCTCATCAACACGATGCCGGCGCTGATCCAGGGCCCGACGTCGCAAGAGCTGGTGTTCGTCGGCGGCGCCCACGCGCTGTTCGTCGTACGGCTCGTCGCCGCGCGCGGCGCGTCCTCGAAGCAGCGCGAAAACGAACTGCGCCGCTTCGAGGAAATCAGGAAGGGTTGGCCGTCGAGTAATACAGCGCGTTGAACAGCAGCTTGAACGTCGCCCACGTCTGCGCGCGATACTGGGGACGGAACCCGAACAGGATCACCCGGCCCTTTCCGACCGGCGCTTCGACGACGGCCGTTTTCCCTGCAACCTTTTCGGCGCCAAGCAGCCATCCGCTGATCAGCACTCTCGCCGGCTCGGCCGGATAGGTGATGACGCTTTTCGCGTTCCCCGACACCTCGAACGCTGGGCTCTGCTCGAACCACGCAATCGAATCGGCTTCCGATCCGTGCGCAATGGGATTCGTGGTATCGACCTTCGTCCGGACGATCGAGCCTGGCGCGTAAAACGCCGCCGAGTCCGGTCCGAGGCTGCCGCCGCCTCCGCCGCCCTCGCCGCCGCCCGCCAATCCCTGAAGGACGTTCTTCACGGGCAGCTTGAACTCCTGGATCGGCCACATCGACGCCGAGTCGAGTGCGACCAGCGTGCCGCCGTTTTCCACGAACGCTTTCAGCGCCGCGGCGCCATCCTCGCCGAGACCGCCGATGTATTCCGGCGGCATCGAGCCCTGCGCGAAACCGTTGGCGATCTGCCGCGCGCCCTCCTGCGGCAGGACGATCGCGTCGAACTTCGCGCGGAGGTTGCCGGCCTTCACGTCCTTGTTCACGAGCGACGTGTAGTCGATGCCCCACTGCTCGAAGATCCAGCGCGTCCAGCCCTCGTCCATCGACGCGACGTACGACTTGTACATGCCGACGCGGGGCGCCTTCAGCATCACGCCGGCGGGCATCGCGTCGTCGACGGCCTTCACCTGGATCGGCACCGCCCGCGCGGCGGCGGCCACCTGCTCGAACGCCTGCGGCTGATCCGCGGGCACGAGGATCTGCGTCGGCGTCGACACGACCCGGAGACCTGCTTTGGTGAGGCGAATCATCGCCATCAGGCCCGCGTTGTCGTGCGCAAACGCGTAGGCGTTCTTCGCCCTCGCGCTCATGGCGCCGCCGGGCGTCGCGATCGGCGACTTCACCAGCTCCAGATCAGCCGTGAACGGCTGCTGCACGTGCACGCAGTCGACGCCCATCAGCAGGGGCATCGTGTACGCCGTCACGTCGTACGGCCGCTGCGGCGGACCGCCGGGATACTGACGCAGATCGGGATAGTGCTGAATCTCGGTCAGCGTCTTCGCGAAGCTGCTCGACGGCTGCGCCATCAGAATCACGTGCGTCCCGGCCGGGTACTGCTTGCCGTCCGCGGTGAACGGCGCGCGCGCGCGATGGATCTCCAGGTCCGCAAACTGCAGCGTCTCGAGCAGCTTGAACGTGCTCGCCGGGTCCTTCTGGTTCGCCGGGAAGACGATCGCGAACGGCTTGTCTTTCCCCGTCAGCGGGTCTTTGCGGCCGACCGCGTCGGAGTTGATCTTGTAGAAATTCGACAGCCACGTCGTCCGGTACGCCGCCGCGTGATCGAGCAGCGCATCCATCGCGGCGTTCTCGTAGTCCATGATGTTGCGCAGGTGCCACGTGCCGCCGAGCCACGGTCGCGGGAGGTTCCACGCCTTTTCCTTCGCGTCGTAACCGATGCCCTTGCCCAGCTGATCGAACGTCAACGTGATCGGCGATGCGAGCCGGACGCTGGCCGCTTCTGTCAGGAAGCGGATGCCGCCGTGATAGTTCGTGTAGCCTCGCGCGGGCGTCCACCCGTCGTACATCGCGTGGATGACGACGCCGTCCTTGTCCTGGCCGGCGAGCTCGGCGGCCATCGTCGACCCGAGCATGGACATCTCGGAGATCAGAATCGGATTGACGTTCGGATCCCACGGATCGACGTACGGCGGGATGAACAGCCGCGCGGCGTTCGACCCCATCTGGTGCAGGTCGTAACTGATTTCCGGATGCCAGCGGTTCCAGACCTTCTCCACCGTCATCCGGCTTTCCTTCTGCGTGAACATGTACCAGTCGCGGTTGTCGTCGTGTCCGGTGTACTTGTGGTAGAGGAACGGGACGTTGCTGCCTTCGAACGGAGTGCCGCGCGTCTTGTCATTCCATTCCGCGACCATCTGCGTGCCGTCGGGATTGTGCGACGGCATCATCAGAATGATCACGTTGTCGAGCAGCGTCTTCATCCGCGGCGAATCGTCGGTGGCGAACTTGTACAGCTGCTCCATCGCGACCTGGGTCGCGGCGACCTCGGTCGAGTGAATGCTCATCTGGACGGCGACGATCGTCTTGCCTTCCGCGACCAGGCGCTTCGCTTCGTCCGCCGTGGTGCGGCGCGGGTCGTACAAGCGGTTGTTGATGTCGCGGAAGTGCTCGAGCCGCTTCATGTTC
>DASQHH010000190.1:0-2852 GCA_035632195.1 Vicinamibacterales bacterium | reverse complement strand
CGTCGACGCTGCGGCCAGGGCGATCGGTGGCGCCCAGCGCCTGCTCGACATGAAGACGATCGTCATCGAAGGCGAAGGCACCAACGGCAACCTCGGGCAGGACATGACGCCCGAAGCGACCGGCCAGGTGTTCGAGCTGTTCGGATACCGGCGGTCGGTCGACGTCAACAGCGCGCGCGTGCGCATCGAGCAGACGCGGACACCGAATTTCGTCTACTTCCAGGGCAACCAGCCCCAGCGCCAGGTGTTCGGCGTCGACGGCGAGATCGGATATGGCATCGCGCCCGACGGCTCCGCGACGCGCACATCGGACGCCGTGGCGAAGGACAGGCTCACGGACTTCTATCACTACCCGCTGACGGCAGTGCGGGCGGCGCTGGTCGAGGGCGCGACGCTCTCCCATCCGCGTTCGGCGAGCGGCCAGCGAATCGTGGACGTCGTGTCGGCGCGCAAAGTGGCTTTCACGCTCGCGATCGACGATCGGACGAGCCTCCCGACGCGCGTCGTGTCGATGACCGACAATACGAACCTCGGCGACGTCGCCGTCGAAACGACGTTTGCGGACTACCGTGACGTCAACGGGCTGAAGATGCCGTTCCGCATCACGACGCGGACCGACAGATACGTGACGACCGACGTCCGCGTGACGAAGCAGTTCGTCGACGGCGTCGTCGGCGACATCAGCGCGCCGTCGAAGGTGCGGACGGCGACGCCGATCGTCGGTCCGGCGCCGGCAGTGGTGACGGTCGAGGAGGCGGCGCCCGGCGTCTGGTTTCTCGCCGGCCAGTCGCACCACAGCGTCGTCGTGGAGTTCGCGGATCATCTGACGCTCATCGAGGCGCCGCAGAACGACGTCCGCGCGCTCGCGGTCATCGCCAAGGCACGGGAACTGCGGCCGGGCAAGCCGTTGACCGAAGTCGTCAACACGCACCACCATTTCGACCACTCGGGCGGCCTCCGCGCGGCGGTGTCCGAAGGGCTCACGATCTACACGCTGAAGGCCAACGTCGCCTTCTACCAGTCGGCGCTGACGAAGCCGCACACGCTCGGCGCCGACCGCCTGACGCGCAACCGGAAGCCGCTGCGGATCGAGGCGGTGGACGAGGAACGCACGCTGCAGGACGACTCGATGACGATGACGCTGTATCACATCGCCGGCAGCGCGCATGCGGACACGCTGCTGATGGCATACCTGCCGAAGCAGAAGATCCTCGTCGAGGCCGATGTGTTCAGCCCGCAGTCCGCGGTGCAGCCCTACGCAGCGAACCTCATCGAGAACATCAAGCAGCACGGGCTCGTGGTCGACAAGATCCTGCCGATTCACGGCGCGATCACGACGTACGCGGAACTTCTGAAGACGCAGGCGGCTCAGAAATAGCGATGGCGGCGACAGTCACGGGCTATCTGGCGAAGCTCGATCCCAGCAAGCGCGCCGCCCTGCAGAAGCTCCGGCGCACGATCAAGTCGGCGGCGCCGGGAGCCGAGGAAATCGTCAGCTATGGCATGCCCGCGTTCCGGCTGAACGGCAGAATCCTCGTCTGGTACGGCGCGGGCAAGGACCACTGCGCGTTCTATCCCGGCGCCCACCCGATCGCGGCGCACACGAAACGGTTGGCGCGCTACGAGACCAGCAAAGGAACCATTCGATTCGAGCCGGACCATCCAATGCCGGCGTCCCTGGTCCGCGCCCTGGTCAAGACGCGAATCGCCGAACGCGCCCGGCCACGCACTACACGTAGCTGAGCCACGCATCACTGCGACGACGCTTCAGGGCGGCGAACCAGACGCACAGCGGACTTAGCGCGAGAACGACTCCGATCCAGATGGCGTACACGACGGGCAGCGGATAGCCCCATCCGGGTGGACGCGTGAACGGATAGTTGTCGAGCGTCGGGGACTGGAACATCCAGTGCGCGTCGTGATACCGGACCCATGTTGTGAAGAGCAATCAGCGCTGCGCCGACCGCCGTGACGACCGCAACCGGCAGGTACACGAGCGCCGCGAGCGTGACCATCGCCCACCCGAGCGCCCACAGAATGACGAGCATCGTCACCCGGTAGTCGACATTGAACTGAAAGCCGAAGCAGCGAAACAGGGTCAACTCGAGCAGGATGAGCCAGAGTCCGCGCGTCAGCAGAAACCAGGAGAGTCCCCGGACGCTCCGGCGCCCGCGAGCAGAAAGAACGTCGGAGCGCAGATGTGGGTGACCCAGCGCGTGAAGAACAGCGCCGTCGACGCGCGCGCGACGTTCGTCGGGCTGTCGGCCGTCCCGAAATAGTCGCGGACGTGATCGAGCGCCATCAGGATCATCACGATCCCGCGGAGCACGTCGATCGATTCGACGCGCGCGCGCCGGCCGTTCACGCGAGAACGTTGAGAATGCGATCGATGTCCTGCTGCGTGTTGAATACCGACACCGACAGGCGGAGGCGCTTCTCGCTGTCGATGATGGTCGCCGTCACGCTCGCGTCGCGCAGCTTCTTCGCCGTCGCCGCCGCATCCTTGAGCTCGTACGCAACGATAGGCGTCTCGTTCCCGGCCGGCGTCACGGACGGATAGCCGAGCGCCGGCATCTCTTTCTGCAGACGGTCGGTCAGCAGCTTCGCGTGCGCGCGAATCTTCGGAACGCCGCCGAGCCGATCGATGTACTGCAGCGACGTGTGCGAGCAGAGCGCGAGTGAATTGGGGATCGTTCCCGTCTCGTAGCGCGCGGCGCCCGGCAGCGGCTCCCACGTAATCCCCACGCGATCGAACCGCGCGATCTGCCGGTGCCCGTACCGCGTCGTCGGCACGACGGTGTTCTGAAGGTCGTCGCGCACGTACAGGAAGCCGAAGCCGCGCTCCCCCATCA
>DASQHH010000189.1:0-3164 GCA_035632195.1 Vicinamibacterales bacterium | reverse complement strand
GAGAGCGAGCGTCGTCCCGTCATGCAGCGTGTCCCGTCCCAATCGAGTAGATCCGCACGCCGGCGCTCTGGTATTCGAGGTGGAACATCGCCGGGTCTTCGGCCGCCCACGTCCGCTCGATCGGAAACTGGCCGTCGTCGTGCCAGACGTAGTCGACCTCGTACGCTGAGAGCGCGGAGACGAACAGCCACCGCGCGTGCATCGTCTCGAGGTTGAACTCCCAGGCCTCCCGAATGCCCTCCATCCGCTCGTAACGCGGACGCAGCGCGTCGATCGCGCCGTCGGGACCGCGCGCCGGCGGCATCAGCTCGCCCGAGCCCGAGGCCAGCAGCGGCGCCTCGGGTTTGAATCGCCCGGCGCGGTACGCGCGGTCGTAGTCGTGGAAGCGCCATCGCGCGCGGCCGTCGATGTTCGCGTAGATCACCCGGTTCGTCAGCTGACGTCCGGTCAGCGGGTACGGAAGGTTGATCCCGGTGTAGGCGACCGTCGCGTCGTGGACGTGGTCGTCGACCCACTGCCAGCTTTCGACGAGCGACGGCCGGATGTGCGGCGATGTCGTCGAAAGGTACGCGCAGGGCTCGCCGGAGCACTGTACGGTCGATGCGACGGCGACGACGCCAGCGGCGGCTGCCACGAGCGCGACGCCGGCCGGGACGAGCCAGCGGACGGCCGCCGGCCGCACGCGCCACGCCAGCGCGATCGCTGCTGCGAGGAGTCCGAACATGAGCCAGTACGGTGACGGGACCAGGCCGTCGAGCGCCATCCAGCCGGCCATGAACCACGGCAGCTGTGCCGCCGGCACCTCGCCGCGATATCCGACGACGAGCCACAGCAGGCCGAGGAGCAGCAGGCCGTGAGCAGCCCGATTCCAGCTGCTCGGCCGCGCCGTGAACAGGAACGCGAACGGCAGCATCGCCGGCGCGACAGCAGGAAGCAGGAACCGGGAGTCCGTGTTGACAGGCACGGCGAACCAGCACAGCGCGAGCACCATCGCCGGCGCCAAGAGCAGAACGATCCGCGTGAACGAAGGGCGTCGCAGCATGATCAGCGCGCCAGCGAGCGCGCACGGGACCCACACCAGCAGCAGCGCCGGGCCGATCGCACGCGCAACGATGACGGGCAGCAGCCGCGGACTGGCGCTGTGAAAGACCGTGTTGAGCATCGCCGCGCGGTCGAACGCGCCGCGTGCAACCGTGACACCTGCCAGCGCCAGGCTCGACGGATAGAGCGGACTGCCGGCGACGATCCAGTTGCGCACGTACCACGGCGCTCCGAAGACCGCGAGTCCGGGCAGCGTCCACAACGCGTTCCGCCGCAGTCCGCGCGACAGGGCGACGAGAACGAGAACCGGCAGGTAGGCGATCGCCAGGTACTTGGTGCCCGCGTACAGACCGGCCGCAACGCCAAGGAGCGCCCAGTCGCGCCGCTCGTTCGTTGCAGCGGCAAGCAACGCGAACAGCACGGCGACGAGGAACAGCGACGCGCAGATCAGATCCACGTTCGCCCCGACCGCCTGCTCGACAACGGGCCTGGACAGCAGGAAGAACGCAGCCGGATAGATAGCCCCTTCAGCCGGCGCCCCCGCATGCGTGGCGATGGCGTAGAGCGTTGTGGCCGCGAGGCACGCGAACGGCAGCTGCCCGACGCGTGCAAGCACGTCCCCGTGGAACGGCAGCATCAGCCACGCGAAGAAGAGCTCGCCGTTGCCAGGCGCGTACGCCTGAGCGATGTCGCTGAACGGGGTCGGCACGATCGTGACCGCGTGGTCCTGCACCCAGCGGGCTGCGAAGAACAGGTGATAGCTCAGGCTGTCGTACAACGTTTCGGGTGCGTGTGTGGTCGAGTAGACGATCGCCAACGCGGCGATCGCGCCGACGACGCCGGCGACGGCGGGCGGGACGATCGTCCGCGACTCGGCATCGATGCTGCTGTTTTGACCGCTGTCGGAAGATCGCGGTGTCGCGAGCGACACCGCAACGCATACGGCTGACTCGGCGGCCGCGACTGCCACGAGTGTCAGCAGGCCCACGGCGCCTGCGACAAGGCAGCAAAAGAGAATGATGGCCAGGCTGGCGATCGCGATGCGGATCGAGTCCAGCAGCACACCAGACGGCCAGACTCGGCGCACGACCACGCTCGCGCCAGTCGCCGTAACCGCGGCGAGGAACCAGAACGCGATATAGGGGAAGACGGTGCGGTATCCGGCGTACCAGCCGACGGTGACATTGATGGCGCAAAGCACACCAACCATCCATCGCGCTGGCGCGCGCAATCGGGGTCTGCTCATGCCGAGCGGCGTAATTATCGCGAAAGTAATGGGATTTATTGCTAAGAAAGTAATGCGGCGGCCTGTTTTTACGAACAATTAACGACCGTAGCGGAAGCAGACAGACGCGGCATCCATCTTGGAGGTACATCACTGCAGAGGTTGAGTCTATGAAGACCAAAGCATTGTTTGTGGTAGCCACGTTCGTACTCGGATCCGCCGCGCTTGTGCGCGCTGACGTCTCTACCGGCGAGGCCAGCCGGCTTCGTGAGGCCTCGACCGTCATTCGCGAACTCCGCGATCTGCCCGACAAGGGCATCCCCGACGACCTCTGGGCGAAGGCTCAGTGCGTCGTCGTGATTCCTTCGATGAAGAAGGCGGCGCTCGGGCTCGGCGGCGAATACGGCCGCGGCGTCATGAGCTGCCGGCGCGGCGCCGACTGGAGCGCGCCCATCTTCATGACCCTCGCGAAGGGCAGCTGGGGATTGCAGATCGGGTTCGCTGAAACCGACCTCGTCATGCTCGTCATGAACGAGCGCGGCGTCGACAAGCTCCTCAGCAACAAGGTCTCGCTGGGCGCTGACGCGTCGGTGGCGGCGGGACCGGTCGGCCGGACAGGCGCAGCCGCGACGGACGCGCAGTTCTCGGCGGAAATCCTCTCGTATTCGCGTGCCCGGGGCGTCTTCGCCGGCATCGATCTGTCGGGCGGCGTGCTGCGTCCCGACGACGACGCGAACGCGGACGTCTACGGGAAGAATTTCAATCCGAAGTCCATCAACAGCGGCGCTGCGGTGCCGGTTCCGACCGAGGCGCGCGCGTTCGTGCAGTCGCTGAGCGTGGCAGCGACGACGGGGAAGAAGTAGGGGCCGGTCGCAGTAGGGGCCGCTCGCGAGCGGTC
>DASQHH010000188.1:0-2352 GCA_035632195.1 Vicinamibacterales bacterium | reverse complement strand
CGACGCCGCCCCAGCCCAGCTCCGATCCCGGGTAATAGCGCCCGGGATGGAGGACGGCGCCGCTCTTCGGATCGCGGATCGGAGACGTCATCGCTTTCGCGGTCTCGACTTGATCCTTCGTCAGGCAGTCAGGACGATCGTCGCCTTTGCACGTCAGCGACGCGAAGTCGAAGGCGCATTTCGACGGGTCTTCGATCACGCCGTCCTTGACGCCATCGAGCGCGTCGCATTTGTCGAGGACCGCGGTGTGAATCATCGAGTACTTGCTGCTCGGGATGACCGCCGCCGGCGAGCGATTGACGTACGTGGTCAGCCAGACGCGGGCGGCGTAGAGGCGCATCTGATCCCATGACGGATCGCCGGCAACGATGCCGTCGTAGTCGTCGGGATAGCGCTGCGCTTCAATCAGCGCCTGGCGTCCACCGGTGGAGCACGAATTGAAGTACGAGCGCGCCGGCGGCACGCCGTAATGCGCCGCGGTCATCGCCTTGGCCGCGACGGTCATCTCGTGAATGGCGCGATAGGCGAAGTCGACCAGCTTCTCGGGATGGCCCGGGACGAAATCGGCGTTCCCGCCGACGTGGCCCGTGTCGGTGCCCGCGGCAGCGTAGCCCGCTTTGACGGCCGCGGCGAGTGCCGGATACGGCATCGCACCGCCGAGACCGCCGTTGCCGGCCGCCTCAATCTTGCGGTTCCATCTGCTCTGCGGCAGCCAGACTTCAACGCGGATGTCGGAGTCCGGCGTCGGCGTCAGTTTCAGCGACACCCGGCAGAATGCAGGAACGGTCTTGAAGGCCGCGGCGGCATTCGCGTTGGTCGTGTTCGGCGGCACGAACGCGCCCGCCTCGACGACCTGCGCCGACAGCAGCGTTCCGTCGGACAGCGATACCTGGCCCAGCGAGGCGCACGCGACAGGCGCGGCGGGCGCGATCGGCGCCGACGCGGTCACACCCTGCAGAGCGACAACGGCCACGACAACGGCGAGCGCTGCGTTTTTCATGCGCCGGACTGTAGCGTACGAAAAGACGACATTTCCAGGCCAGCAAAGGGCCCTGCGGACGTGCGAATGCGATTTGCAGGGCTGCGGATGCCTTTGACAACGCTGCGGATGCCCTTGACAGCGCTGCAGATGCCTTTTGCAGCGCTGCGGATGGCTTTTGCACTGCTGCGAACGCGTTTGACATTCGGGGTCTCGGATCGACATACGGGGATCTGGATGCGCCAACCGCGGGTTTGGGAGTCACAGTCCGGCGCGCGCAACTCTCAGAGCTGTAAACGCGTTTGACGGGCCTGCGGATGCGACTGACAAGCCGGGAAACGCGATCGACGGGGCGGAAAACGGATGCGACCACTCCGCGGCTGCCATTCACCGTCTCGTGGACGCGATCGACTGTCGAGAGACTGACACGTGCAGCGCTGCGGATGCGTTTGACGGCGCTGCGGACGCGATTTGCAGCGCTGCGGATGCCTTTGGCAGCGCCGCGGATGCCTCTTGCAACGCTGCGGATGCGTTTGACACTCGGGGACCGGGATCGACATCCGAGATTCTGGATCTCGCGGACGTGGGTTTTCGTTTGACGACGCCGCGGGAGCGATTCGCAGCGCAGGAAACGCGTTTGACCCGCCGGTAGATGTGATCGGCAGCGCGGACAATGCGATCGACCGACGCGCATTCGCGAATGCACAGCCTGAAAGTGCGATTGACCGAACGGGAAATGCGATCGACAGAACGGGAAACGCGATCGGCACAACGGGAAATGCGATCGGCCGCACCGTGTTCGCCTTCGCCTCAGGAGGCTCCGATCAGCAGGCCCGTCGCGAACACCAGCGCCCCGCCGAGGCCGACCTGCACTGCAGCCGTGAACGGCGGCGTGTCCATGTACCGGTGCCGGATCCAGCTGATCGCCACGAGCTCCAACAGCACGACCGCCACCGCGACGACCAGTGCAGCGCGAAAGTCCGGAATGAGAAACGGCAGTGTGTGGCCGATGCCGCCGATCGCGGTCATTCCTCCCTCGATGATCCCGCGGGCCCAGGGATGGCCCCGCCCGGTCAACGAGCCGTCGTCTGACAGTGCTTCCGCGAACCCCATGCTGATGCCGGCGCCGATTGACGCGGCGAGGCCGACCAGGAACGCGTCGTGGCTCTGGTGAGTCGCGACGGCGGCGGCGAACACCGGCGCGAGCGTCGAGACCGACCCGTCCATCAGGCCCGCGAGTCCCGGCTGGACCACCTGCAGGACGAACAGCCGGCGGCGCGCCCGTTCTTCGTCGTCCTTCGCGCGCGTTGTGAGATGTTCACGTTCCAGCGCATCCGCGCGCTCTTCGTGACTGCGCTCTGCCTGAGCCAGAT
>DASQHH010000187.1:0-1530 GCA_035632195.1 Vicinamibacterales bacterium | reverse complement strand
CTCGGCTTTGCCGAGGCGGTCTACCTCCTGCTGATGGGCGAGCTCCCGTCGCCGGCGATCGGCAAGATGCTGGACGCCGTGCTCGTGTCGTCGCTCGACCACGGCGTGACGCCGCCGTCCACGCTGGCGGCTCGCAACGTCGCGACTTCCGGCGCGCCTTTGAAGGACTGCGTGGCATCGGGCATCCTCGCCTTCGGTCCGCACCACGGCGGCGACATCGAGTCGTGTATGCGTTTTCTCGACAAAGGGCTGTCGCTGGTGCGCAGCGGCCGGACGCTGCAGCAGGCGGCGGAAACAATCGTCGACGACTGTCTGAAGATCGAAGAGGCGCCGCCCGGGTTCGGCCACCGGTATCACACGCGAGACCCGCGCGCGGCACGGCTGTTCCAGATGGCTCTGGAGCTCGAGCTGGACGGCGAGCACGTGCGGTTGATTCGCGCCGCCGAGCTCGTTGCGGTGTCCCGTCAGGAGGAATTCGGCCGGCCGTTGCCGGTGAACGTCGACGGCGCCATCGCTGCCATCTCTGCCGATCTCGGCTTCGCGTACGAGCTCGGCAATGCGATCTTTCTCATCTCGCGACTGCCAGGCCTGATTGCGCACGCGCACGAGGAACGGACGCGGCAGGCGCCGATGCGCCAGATCGATCCAAAGGATGCCGACTACGACGGCGCCGGCGAACGCCGCCTGCCAGCGACACGCAAGTAGGAAAGAAAAGGCCGGATGGGTGAAGACACCCGACAGGCCCACGCATAGTCTGAACGCATGGCTGCTATCGCCCAGCGCATTCGCGATGAAGTTGGCTCGTGGCCGAATGTGACCGTCGTGCCGCATCGATTCGGCGGCGTCGAGTATCGCGTCGGCCGCCGGGAGCTCGGGCACGTCCACGGCGATCGGCTGGCTGATCTGCCCTTTCCCATCCGCATCCGCGAAGAGCTCGTCGCTCACGGACGTGCGGATCGCCACCACATCCTCCCTGACTCCGGCTGGGTCTCCTATCGGATGCGGTCAGCCGACGATGCGGCGCACGCGATCGAACTATTCCGGTTGAACTACGAGCGTCCGTGGCTCACTGCTGCTGAGAAGTCGCCGCTTTCGGCGTAACACGAAACAGCCCGCCAGGATTCGCGTCCTCGATCATCCACACCGCGCCGTCAGGCGCGACTTCGACGTCGCGAATGCGGTGACCGACGTCCCAGCGTTCCGCGGGCTTCGCGCCGCCCTTGCCGTCGAACGTCACGCGGCTGAGCGACTTCGTCTGCATGCCGCCGATCAGCGCGGAGCCCTTCCACTGCGGAAACATGGAGCCGTTGTAGAACGTCAGGTTGCCTGGGGCGATGACCGGCGTCCAGTAGATGACCGGCTTCGCGAGGTCCGGGCGCGTATCAGGACTCGGAATCGGCACGCCGTCGTAGTTGACGGCGTATGAGACCAGCGGCCAGCCGTAATTCTTGCCCGGCTCGATCAGGTTCAATTCATCGCCGCCGCGGGGACCGTGCTCGAGCTCCCAGAGCCGGCCGTCCGGCGCGAACG
>DASQHH010000186.1:0-6678 GCA_035632195.1 Vicinamibacterales bacterium | reverse complement strand
GGGTCGTAATCTGTCCGAAGTTTGTCGTGCCGCCGATGACCTCGCTGGTCTGAACCGTGCCGTCGGCATTGAGGATCGTGCCGTCTTTGCTGAAGTCGACCCACGTGCGCGTCTGCGTCGTGCCGCTCATGCTGTTGAACGTCTGTGCCAGGCCGGCGGCCTGCGAGGCCACGTACTTGCCCACGCTGCCCTTGATCGCGGTCTTGCCATCACCGGTCAAATCGTACGCGGCAGCAAGGCGCAGGGCCCAGTCGCTCCAATTCGGCACGTTCGGAACAGAGGGGAAATTGCGGGCGGCGATCCACGTCGACGCCGCCGACGATTCCGCCGGCACCGATGCGTTGATGTGATCGAAGCGCGCGCCATAGTGCAGCGTCAGTCTCTTCATCGTCCAGGCGTCCTGCGCGTACAGACCGAAGTCGGTGTTCACGTCCTGGATGGACGTCGCCGGCGAGTTCCAGACGACGGCCTGAAGCGGGCAGTTCACCCCACCGGCGCAGATTGGCAGGTTGATCGTGACCAGCGTGTCGAGGTCCGCCGTCGGCGCGAAGGTCCGCGAGTTCTCACCCCACAGGTCGGTGAATCCGACCTTGATGGCGTGCGACCCGGTCACGTAGCTCGCGGACGCCATGACGTTGGAATCCTTGGTCGTGCTCGAGTACGCCGGAATCGTATAGCCGCAGCGGCCCGACAGCAGACCGGTGGAAGCGTTGAGAACCGGGACCGCGGTGCCGCCGGGAGCGATCGCGGAGCAGTCCTGCGAGTACGGCTGGTTGTAATACGCGTAGCCGGCTTCGAGAAGCAGCTTGCTGTTCTGCACGCGCGTCCACCGGACCTGCGGAATCCAGCCGCGGCCCCACGCATCGGTCGACGCCTGCGGCGTAGAGTTCGCGTACGTGTTGAATCCGTTGAAGAACTCGCCGTTGAACTGCTTCTCGATGTAGACGCGGATCTTGTCCTTCTCATCGACCTGCCACGTGAGTCGGCCGATGCCGCTGTAGTTCCCCATGCTGTTGCGGAACGCCGGGCTGCCGTCAGCGTAATGCGAGCTCGGAACCCAGTACTTGTTGTCCTGATACTTGTAGGTGGCGTAAAACCACAGCTTGTCCTTGACGATGGGGCCGCCGAACGACGGGTTGATCTGATAGTCGTACGCGGTGCCGGCGAGGGTGAGCCCCGCTGCCTTCGCGGCATCCGACCGGTTGTCGGACTGCATCGCGCAGCCGTTGGTGGCCGTGCCCGAGCAACCCTTTTGTCCGTAGACGAAGAACGACCCGGAGAACCGGTTGCCTCCATCCTTCGGCACCTGGTTGACGCGGATGCCGCTGCTTTGAATCTCGGCTGATTCGGATCCGGTCAGGTAGCTCAACTCCTGAATCGCGCCGTCGTTCATGTAGAAGCCGCTGTACTGGCCGCTGCCGCACAGGTTGTTCACGCGCAGGCCGTCGATGGCCATCGTGAAGTCGGACGTCGAGGACCCGTGGCTCGTGAGGTTGTACTGGCCAAGCACGAACGGCGTCACCGTCGTGCCGGGAATCAGCGCCGCGCGGGCCGTCGTGTCGCGCCGCGTCGTGGGAATGACGTCCAGCACTTCGCGGTTCAGGACGGAGGATTTCTGCGTGCCGATGGTGTCGACCGTCGGCGACTCGGCGGTGATGGTCACCGTCTCCTGGACGGCGCCGACCTGCAGCTCAGCGTTCACCTGCGCCGTGAACGTGCCCTCCAGGATGATGCCGCTGCGCTTGTAGACCTTGAATCCCGGCAGCGTGAACGAGACCTCGTAAGTGCCTGGAGTGAGGTCGACGATCTTGTAGTTGCCGTTCGTATCCGTCACGACGTTGCGCGTTTTCTCGATCAGCGCCGGGCTAGCGGCTTCGACGGTCACTCCTGGCATCACGGCGCCCGTCGTGTCCTTGACGGCGCCCGCGATAGAACCTTGCGCGCTGCCGGTTTTGGCGACGAGCAGCACCGCGCCCAGAACGAACGCGATACGCAGTCCAAGTCGACGCATGAACATCCTCCTGATTACGGGGTTGTGTCGGTGTCGGGCCGACTGACCGTCCGGTAGGCAGCCCTGCGCGCGCACGTTACAGGCCGTTACAAGGGACTGTCAAGACGAAATCGCCGGAACGGCCGTGTTCCAGCGCACCCCTTACGGCGGAACCCGAAACGTTGGATCCCCTCCCCCGGGAACTTTACGGTTTCGCGGCTGAATATCACCCGCGGGCGTCATAACCCGCGACCTGATGGCCGATGTCGAAGACCAGGACCCGCCGGACGCCCTGCTGCTCGCGCGGGCCGCGGCCGGCGATCGGAACGCCTTCGCCGCGCTCTACCGGCGGCGGCGCCCGGACGTGTACCGCTTCGCGCTGCTGATGTCCGGTTCAGCATCGGTGGCCGACGACGTGACGCAGGACGTGTTCATGGAAGTGATTCGCCACGCTGGACGGTATCAGCCCGAACGGGCGGGCGTGGTGCCGTGGCTGTTCGGCATCGCCCGTAATTGCGTCCTCCGGACGCGCGAGCGTCAGCGCCCGGTCGTGCCGGTCGACGACATCGAGAACGGGTCACGTGCGCTTGATCTCGCCGTGGTGTCCGACCCGCTCGCCGGCATGGCACGGCGTCAACACATCGCCGCGCTGCGGCGCGCGCTGCTCGGGCTCCCGGCGAAGTATCGCGAGGTGATCGTGTTGTGCGATTTGCAGGAACTCTCGTACGCGGACGCCGCCGCGTCGCTGCGGTGCGCCCTCGGCACGGTGCGATCGCGGCTGCACCGGGGACGCGCGATGCTCGCGGCGCGGCTGGCCCACACCGAGGCTTTGCCTGAGCGAGGCGCGAAGCGCCGAATCGAAGGGTGGCTGCTATGAGCGGCGTCGATCGTTTGGCTGCCGGGCGTGTCGATGCTTTGCGCAGGCTGGCTGACGATATCGTGGTGCCGCCGATCGACCCGGCCCAGGAGCGACGGCTGCTCGCGGCCTTCGACGCGCACCTTCTGCACGCCCCCCGACGCGCGCGCCTCGGCGCCCGATCGTGGCTCGCACCAGCAGCGCTGGTCGCCGCGGCGGCCATCATCCTGTTCGCCGTGGCGTTCCGTGAACGGCCGTTGCCGGCGCAACCGCTGCTGTCGTCGCGCAATCCCGCGGCCGGTTCACCACCGCTGTTGGCCGCTCGCGGAGTAGTGCCCGCTCCGATCGTCCAGCCGCCCTTACCGTCCGCCGACGCGCCCGGCTTCGTGATGTGGCCGGGCGCCGACGAGCTGCCGCGTTTCGAGAGCGGGCAGCTGATGCGCGTCGAGCTGCCGGCGTCGGTCGTCGTTTCGCTGGGGCTGAATCCGTCGCGGCCGCTTCGCATGGACGGCACGGTGCAGACGGACGTGCTCGTCGGCCAGGACGGCTACGCGCGCGCGGTGAGACTGGTTCGGTAATTCGTACATGTAGTGCGGGCCTTTAGGCCCGCCGAGGAGATTCGATGAATCGCTTGATGATCGGGATCGCCGGCGCCGCTCTCGCGGCCGGCATCGTTCATGGACAGGAACCCAGGACGTCGACCGTCTTCGTCCGCACGCCGCTCGAATCGAAGACCGTGAAAGGCGCGCCGTACTCGGCCGAGTTCTCCAACGACTTCGTCCAGACGCTCGCCGACGGCAATCGTATCGTCCATCACTCGACCGGACGCGTCTACCGCGACGCGGAGGGCCGCGTCCGGCGCGAAGAAGACCACCCGAATGGAGCGCCGTCGGTTTCGATCACCGATCCGGTCGCGGGCGTGTCGTATTCGCTGAATTCTGAAACGCACATCGCGTCGAAGACGCCGGCGTTCGCGGGTGCGGTCATCATGAACAAGCTCGAGGAGCTGAAGACGACGATCCAGGTGCGCACCGGCGACGGCTGGGAAGCAGGGGCAGCAGGGACCGTGGAGCCGAAAACGTTCTTCTACATGCGATCGAACGACGAGGAAAAGCACAGCGCGGAAACATTGCCATCCAGGGTCATCGAAGGCGTGCTCGCCGACGGCAAACGCACGACGACGACGATCCCGGCGGGCGCCATCGGCAACGAGCGCGAGCTGACCATCGTCGTCGAGGAGTGGACGTCACCGGATCTGCAGGTGCTGGTGCTGACCCAGCACAAGGACCCGCGTAGCGGCGATTCGACGTACCGGCTGACGAACGTCAACCGCGCCGAGCCCGCCGCGTCGCTCTTCGAGGTCCCCTCGGACTATACGATTCGCGACACCGGAATCCGCCGCTTCGACCGGCAATAGCGATTCACAACACCTTCACAATTGATTCATGATCCATTGCGAGACTCCTCTTAACGGAGGTTCTCGCAATGGAGACGCACGATCGTCCCGGCTTTCCCTGGTGGCTCGCGCTGCTGCTGATGCTCGCCCTCGCAGCGGGCGTCGGCCTGTTTACCTACAATCTCGGCATGGCGCAGGGCATCGCGCAGAGTGGGGCAGTCGCCGCCGCTCCCGCTGCGCCGGGCGCCGCAGCCGCCCCCGTGTACATCTATCCGCGGCACTGGGAATGGGGCTGGGGAGGCTGGGGATTCGGTTTCTTCCCGTTCTTCGGTTTGCTGTGGTTCTTCCTCATCTTCGGCGTCATCCGGCGACTGGTGTGGGGACCCCGTTGGTGGTGGCGTCGCCACTACTACGGCTACTACGGATGCGGTCCGTGGGGCTACGACGATTACTGGTATCGTCGCGGACCGTACGGGCCGGGACCGCAGGGACCGCAAGGTCAGCCGGGACCTCCGCCGCCGACCACGACGCAGTTGTAATGTGAACGGAGCGCGAGCCTTCAGGCGAGCGCTCGGCTGAAGCCTCGAGCTCCGATTGAACATGAAGCACATCCTGGTCGTCGACGACGAGCCGCGCATTGCGGAAATCGCGCGCGATTATCTCGAGCGCGCGGGGTTTCGCGTGACGACGAAGGGGAACGGCGAGGACGCGCTGGCGGTCGCGCGCTCCTCGCCGCCGGATCTCGTGGTGCTCGATCTCGGACTGCCGGGAATGGACGGTCTCGAGTTCACACGGACCGTGCGGAAGAAGTCGAACGTGCCGATCATCATGCTCACCGCGCGCGTCGATGAGTCCGACAAGCTCGTCGGCCTCGAACTCGGCGCCGACGACTACATCACCAAGCCGTTCAGCCCGAAGGAGCTCGTCGCGCGCGTGCGCGCGGTCTTTCGCCGCGTGGATGCCGCTCCCGAGCGCGGCACCATCGTGCGCGCAGGCGGCATGGAGCTCGATACCAACCGGCTCCGGGCAACGATCGGCAAGCGCGTCGTGGAGCTGACCGCAACCGAGTGCGAGCTGCTCGCGACGCTGGCGCGCCAGCCGGGCCGCGTCTTCACGAGGGGCCAGCTGCTCGACGCGATTCGCGGGGAAGCCGTCGAATCGTTCGATCGCGCCATCGACGCACACGTCAAGAATGTCCGCCGCAAGATCGAGCCCGATCCGAAGAACCCGCGGTACCTGCTGACGGTGCACGGCATCGGGTACAGGTTCGCGGACTGATGTATTACCGCCGTCGTCCCTTCCGCTGGATGCGCCCCTACCCGCCGCCATGGTGGCCGGCCAACGAGCCATGGCCGCCGCGGCCGAGCATGCATCTCTACGATCGCCGGCCGTATCGCGCGTTTCGCGGGACGGCCTTCGGCGGCGTATGGGCCGTGTTCTGGCTGGTAATGCTGATGTTCTGGTTGGGCGGCGGCCGCCGCGGCATCCAGTGGGGAACGGAGTCGCCCGCCGGCGTGGCGCTGTTCGTCGTCGGCAGCGCCCTGGCCGTCCTGTTCATCGTCCTGGCCGGCCGCATCGCCGGGCGCATGGGCGCGGTCATGGAAGCGGCGGACCGCGTGGCCGCCGGCGACTACGACGTTCGTGTCCGCGAGACCGGCCCCGCGTCGGTCCGCGCGCTCGCGCGTTCTTTCAACACGATGACCGAGCGGCTGAAGAACCACGATCGGATGCGCCGCGATCTGATGGCCGACGTCGCGCACGAGCTGCGCACGCCGCTGACGGTCATCCAGGGAAAGCTCGAAGGGCTTATCGACGGCGTCTATCCGCGCGACGCGGAACAGCTGCAGCAGCTGCTGGACGAGACGCGCGTGCTGTCGCGGCTCGTGGAGGATCTGCGGACGCTGGCGCTCTCCGAGAGCGGCGCGTTGAAACTGGAGCGCGAGGCGGCCGACGTCGCCGCGCTGGCGCGCGACGTCGTGTCTGCGTTCGGGCCGGACGCGTCGGCGCGGGGCGTCGCGCTGGCTGTGGACGCGCCGCGCGAGCTCGCCCCGATCGACATCGACGCCGTCCGCATCCGCGAAGTCATCGCCAACCTCGTCTCGAACGCGCTGCGGCACACGCCGCAGGGGGGATCGGTGACGGTGCGTGTGGACGACCGGCGGACGCACCTGCAGGTCGACGTGAGGGACACCGGCAGCGGGATGAAGCCGGAGGAGCTTGCCCACGCGTTCAATCGCTTCTACAAGGGATCCGCGTCGCGCGGCTCAGGGTTGGGTCTGACGATCGCGCGGAATCTCGTCGCGGCTCACGGAGGAGAGATTCGCGCCGCGAGCGAAGTCGGGCGGGGCACGACGATCACGTTCACGCTGCCACGGGAAAGCAACCGCTGAGACCGCGGAGTGCGCAGAGACTTTCTTTTTTCGGATTGTCCGCGAT
>DASQHH010000185.1:0-7786 GCA_035632195.1 Vicinamibacterales bacterium | reverse complement strand
CGCCGTTCGTGCTGTCGAAGGACGATCAGATCAGGCTCGATCTGGTCCTGCAATGGACCGAGTCGACCGAGGAGCACGTCCGGTCGTACGTCAACGGAATCCCGACCGGCTCCGGCGGCACGCACGAGAGCGGGCTGCGCGCCGGCATCGGCAAGGCGATCCGCAACTTCATCGAGACGCACCATCTGTCGCCGAAAGGCGTGACGCTGACCGCCGAGGACATCCGCGAAGGCATGACCGGCGTCCTGAGCGTCTTCATCCGCGAGCCGCAGTTTCAGGGCCAGACGAAGGATCGCCTGAACAATCCCGAGCTGGTGTCGGCGGTCGATGCCGTCGTGCGGCCGGCGCTCGAACACTGGTTGAATCACAACATCAGCGTCGCCGAGTCGATCGTGGCGCGGATCATCCTTGCCGCGCGCGCCCGCGAGGCGAGCCGCGCCGCGCAGGCCGAGGTGTCGCGCAAGAGCGCGACGTCGTCGCGTCTGAACCTGCCGGGCAAGCTGAGCGACTGCACCAATCCGACCAGCGACGGCAGCGAGCTGTTCGTCGTCGAGGGCGACTCGGCCGGCGGGTCGGCGAAGCAGGGGCGCGACCGCGCGCGGCAGGCGATCCTGCCGCTCCGGGGCAAGGTGCTGAATACCGAAAGCGTGTCGCTCGCCAAGGTGCTCGAGAACAAGGAGCTCTCGGATCTCGTCACCGCGCTCGGGTGCGGCCTCGGCAAGAACTTCGAGATGGCCCGGCTCCGCTACGGCAAGATCATCATCCTGGCCGACGCCGACTCGGACGGCAACCACATCGCGACGCTGCTGCTGACGTTTATTTACCGGCATCTGCCGCTGCTGATCGCCGGCGGCAAGGTCTTCCTCGCGCAGCCGCCGCTCTATCGCATCGACATCGGCAAGGAAACGCACTGGGCGCTCGACGATGCGCAGAAGGAAGCGATCCTGAAGCAGCATGCGAAGAACGGACGAGGAACTCCGGAGATCACGCGATTCAAGGGCCTCGGCGAGATGATGCCGAAGGTGCTCTGGGAGACGACGCTGAATCCGAGGACCCGCCGGCTGCTGAGGGTCGAGATCTCCGATCAGATCGCCACTGACCGCATCATCAACGAGCTGATGGGCAAGGACGCGTCGGCGCGCTTTCGTTTCATCATGGAACGCGCCGACCAGGCCGACGAACTGGACGTCTGACAGCGACACGTGCAGGGAATCCCGGCCCCCGCGCCCGTTCCAATCAATCCGACCCGTTTCGCGGCGCTCGCCGCGATCATCGTCGCCGGGCTGCTGCTCCTGCAGTACGCGCATCGACGCAAGCTGTTCATCCTGATCTGGGCCGCCGGCTGGCTGCTGATTGCGCCGGCGATGCTGCTCATCGCGCGCGGCTACGACAGCGCCATCGCCGGGAACGCGGCCGTCGGCCTGTCGCAGTTCCTCGGCGTCTGCACCGCGGCCACGTTTCTCTGGGGGGCGGACGCGTACCGCCAGACCGGCTTCGTGCGGGGCGCGCCCCTGCGCTACGCAGCGGTCGTCGCCGTCTATTTCCTGATCGCGCCGGTCATCGGCGGGCCGGTGATGGTGCTCGGGCCCGGTTACGCGCTGTCCGCGATCGTCATGGGCGCGGCGGGCGCCATGTACGCCGCGATCCTGATCGAGCGGCGAATCATCGGCGCCGGCCTGATCGCCGTCGTCATGTTCGGGCTCGGCGTGTCGAACGTCGCGACCGCCTATCTCATGCCGCGCCTCGACGCGGGCGGCCAGACGACGTTCCAGATCCTGCTCATCAATTCAGTGCTGTACACCTTCGGCGTCCTCGGCGTGCACATGATGATCTTCGAGGACATGACGTACGAGCTGCGGATGACGAACCGGCGGCTCGAGTCGGCGCGCGAAGAGCTGCTGCAGGCCGCCATCACGGATCCGCTGACCGGCTGCCACAACCGGCGGTTCCTGGAACAGGTGCAGGACCGCGAGCTGCAGCGCCACAAGCGCTTCAAACTGCCGATGTCGCTCCTGTTCATCGACATCGACAGGTTCAAAGCCATCAACGATACGCTGGGCCACGACACCGGCGACCGAGTGCTGCAGTACGTCGCGCGGTTCCTCAAGCGCAACATCCGCGAGGCCGACTACATCTTCCGCTGGGGAGGCGACGAGTTTCTCGTGCTGATCACGTGTAACGGCGAGGAAGCGAAGCGGAAGGCGACGATGCTGAAGTCGAACTTCGACGCGGCGCCGGAGGCCGTGGAGCTGCCGCCGGGTATCGGGCTGAGCGCAGGGTCGATCGAAGTGCCGCCGGGAGCGAAGGATCTGATGCCGCTCATCGCCGAAGCGGACGCGCTCATGTACGTGGACAAGCAGCGCTAACCGAGAATGGCCTTCAATCCTTTCACAAGCCGGCCGACGCCCTCCGCCACCGTCGCCCTCTGCAGCGCGCCGTACGCGACGCGGAAATAGCACCCGTCCGTCATTCCGAACGCGGGTCCTGGAACGACGGCGACCCTGTGCTCGCGAACCAGGCGCTCGGCCACCTTCATCGGCGATTGAGCAGTGTTGACCCTCAACAGCACGTAGAAGGCGCCGTCGGCCGGAGGAACGTCCGCGAGCGGGGCGAGGGACGACAGCTCGCGACGGACAATCTCGCGGATCTCCGACAGCTCGCGGACGTGCGGTTCGCAGTACTTGCGGCCGACCTTCATCGCGGCGATCGCCGCTACCTGAGACACGACGGCCGGACAGACCAGGATCGTGTCCTGGCTCTTGATCATCGCCGCAGCAAGGTGCTCTGGATACGCCATGTAGCCGAGTCGCCATCCGGCAAAGCCGTACGCCTTCGACAGCGAGTACATCGAGATCGTGTACGCCTCCGCGCCGGGAACTGACGCCGGCGAGAAATGGCGCGCGCCGCCGTACGTGAAGTACTCGTAGACCTCGTCGGCGAAATGATAGATCCCGTACTCGCGGCAGAGGGCGCTCAGCGCGCGCAGCGAGTCCTCGCCGAACACCGCGCCGCTGGGGTTGTTCGGCGACACGGTCACGATGCCGCGCGTCCGCGGCGTGATCGCGCTCCGCAGCCGATCGAGCCGAAGCTGATACCGATCGTCGGTCGGCACGCGGACCGCTTTGCAGCCCGCCATCTCGATGGCCATCTCGTGGTTGAAGTAGAACGGCACCGGCAGAATGATTTCGTCGCCGGGCTCCGTGACCGCGAAGACCGCGTGCATGAACGCCATGTTCGCGCCGGCGGTGGCCATGATGCGGGTGCCGCGGGCGACGTCGATGCCGTTTTCGGCCCGCAGCTTGGCGGCGATCGCATCGACGAGCGGCGGCACGCCGGCGCCGTCCTGATATTCGTGCGTCCCCGGGTCGGAGAGCGCGTCCTGCACGGCGAGGAGCGCTTCGCGCGGAGGGCCGTAATGGACAACGCCCTGTCCGAGCGAGATCGTCCCCGGCGTCTCACGGATCCAGTCGCCGACGACGGCGACGATGGGCGCCTGGATGGCGTCCATGCGCGAACGGGTCTTCAGAGCTTCAGCCATGGAGCGGTCTATTATAGGTGCTCGTCATTTTCGGAGGCCGAACATGGTTCGCCGCGCGCTCGTCCCGGTGCTGATCCTCGCCGCCACGCTCGTCACGCCCGCCGCCGGTGTGCCGACTCCCGAGCAGTTTCTCGGCTTCAAGGTCGGCGCCGACAACAAGCTCGTGCGCTGGGACAAGATCGTCGAGTACATGAAGCTGGTCGCGGCGAATTCCGACCGCGTCCGCTTCCGCGAACTGGGACCGACGAGCAACGGGAATCCGTTCATTGCCCTCGAGATCAGCTCGCCCGACACGCTGAAGAACCTGGATCGCTACAAGAAGCTCGAGCAGAAGCTGTATTTCCAGGGCGGCGCGCCGACCGACGCCGAGCGCGACGAAATCTTCCGGCAGGGCAAGCTCGTGCTGCTCATCACCTGCAGCATCCACGCAACCGAGATCGGCGCGTCGCAGATGTCGGTCGAGCTCGTCCACCGCCTCGCGACGGAGGATTCGCCGCAGGTGAAGAAGATTCTCGACAACGTCATCTTCGTGCTCGTGCCGAGCCTCAATCCCGACGGCCAGATCATGGTGACCGACTGGTTCAACAAGAACGTCGGCACGCCGTACGCGCCGAGCCCGATCCCGTATCTCTATCACCCGTACGTCGGCCACGACAACAACCGCGACATGTACATGTTCACCCAGAAGGAAAGCCAGCACACGGCGCGGTTGATCTGGCACGACTGGTTCCCGTCGGTATGGCTGGACGAGCACCAGATGGGCAGCAACGCGGCACGGATCTTCGTCATGCCCGCGACCGATCCGATCAACGCCAACGTCCATCCGCTGATCTATCGCTGGAACGGCATCCTCGGACAGTCGCAGGCCGCGGCGCTTGAAGCCGCGGGCAAAGAAGGCATCATCTACAACTCGACCTACACGAACTTCTGGGAAGGCGCGATGGCGTGGAGCGGCTGGTGGCACAACGAGATTGGCCTGCTCACCGAAGTCGCGAGCGCCCGTGTCGCGGCGCCCATGGATCAGCGAAAGGCCGTTCCGGGGCAGGCGCCGGCGGCTGGCGGCCGGGGAGGCGCTGGAAATGGCGGCGGCGGTGGTGGACGCGGACAGCAGTTCACCGACGCACCGCTCCCCCCGCCGACGGACATCAACGCCCGCACCGAGTATCCGCGCCCCTGGCTCGGCGGCCACTGGACGCTCGGCGACATCGTCGACTACGAAATGATTGCGACGATGGCGCTGCTCGAAACGGCTGCGGATCGGCGCGAGACGATCAACCGGCAGATCTACGAAGTGAACCGCGAGACGATCGAGAACGGAAAGAAAGGAAATCCGTCGGCCATCCTGGTGCCCGTCGACAATCAGCACGATCCGCGCGAGGCGGCGCACCTGGTCGATCGTCTCAACCTCGGCGGCGTCGAGATTTACCGCGCGGATGCGCCGTTCGAAGCCGACGGCAAGAAGTACGCAGCCGGGACGTTCGTCATCCCGATGACTCAGGTCTTCGCGCGCTATGCGAAGGACATGATCGAGACGCAGACGTATCCTGAAGTCCGGCGCGCACCGAACGCGCCGCCCGAGCCGCCGTACGACGTGACGGCCTGGTCGCTCGGCATGCTCCTCGGCGTGCAGACGGCGTTCGTGAAGGACCCGCTGCCGGCGTCGCTCAAGATGACGACGGTCGAGGGCCTGCCTCCGATGGCTGGAGCGGTCAGCGGCCCCGGGGGCAACGCGGCGCGGTTCGCCTTCGACTACAACGGGCCCGACACCGCACTGGCGATCAATCGCCTCCTGAAGTCCGGCGCGCATGTCGAGTTCGACGGTCCGTCGCATGTGGCCGTGACGGGGACGTCGAGAGCCACGATCGAGCAGCAGTCGAAGCTGGTCGATCTGACTGTGAAGGCCTCTGACGCGAAAGGGAAGACCGGAGAGGCGCTCTCGCTCTCGGCCCCTCGAGTCGCGATGTACCAACCGTGGACCGGCGGCAACATGGACGAAGGCTGGACGCGGTGGGTGCTCGAGCAGTACGAGTTCAACCTGTCGTCGATCCACAACGCCGATATCCGCGCCGGCAAGCTGCGCCAGAAGTTCGACGCCATCATCCTCGCGGATCAGGACGCGCGATCCATCGTCGACGGTTTCGACGCGCCGACGATCCGACCCGAGTACCGCGGCGGCATCGGCGAGGCCGGAGTCGAGAGTCTCAAGCAGTTCGTGGCGGACGGCGGCACGCTGATCGCGATGGGCAATGCGTGCGACCTGGCGATCGAGAAGCTGCCGATCCCCGTCCGGAACCTGAAGAAAGGGCTGTCGCGCGACCAGCACTTCGCGCCCGGCGCGATTCTGCACGTCGAGGTCGACACGCAGAATCCGATCGGCTACGGCGTCGCGCCCGACACGTACGGCTTTTACATCAACAGCCCCTTCTTCTCGATCGTCGAGGGCTTCTCGTCGCAGAAGACCGCCGTCGTCGCACGCTATCCGAACACGAACGTGCTGGCGTCCGGATGGTTGAAGGGCGAGGACCTGATGGCCGGACGCGCGGCGGTCGTGTCGATCGACATGCGTCCCGGACGCGTCGTCCTGTTCGGGCTGCGGCCGCAGCACCGAGCGCAGACGCACGCCACGTTCCCGATGCTGTTCAACGCGCTCTATCTGTCGGCAACGGGCAGCGGGGCAAAGACGGCGCCGTCGACCGAGCAGTGATTCGGATCTTCGTCACCGGGGGCACCTTCGACAAGCAGTACGACGAACTGCGAGGCGCACTCGCGTTCGGGGGCACCCACCTCCCTGAAATGCTGCGGCTCGGGCGCAGCCGCGTGGACGTCGACGTCCGGACGCTGATGATGATCGACAGCCTCGATATGACCCCAGCCGATCGCGTATCGATCGTCACCGCCTGCCGCGACGCCGCCGAATCACGGATCCTGATTACCCACGGCACCGACACGATGGTCGAGACCGCGCGGGCACTCGGCGAAGCGTGTGGGGCGGGCGTTCCAGGCGCGCCGAAGACGATCGTCCTCACCGGCGCGATGGTGCCCTACGCCTTCGGCAGCTCCGACCGGCTGTTCAATCTCGGCAGCGCGTTGTCGTTCGTGCAGGTCCTTCCCGCGGGAGTCTACGTTGCGATGAACGGGCGATACTTCCTCTGGGACAGAGTCAGCAAAAACCGCGAAACGGGATACTTCGAAACCGTATGAAGAACGTCCTTCGTGTGTTCGTGCCCTTGGTGGTTTATAGCGCGATCGCTGCCGGGCAGTCGCAGGACGAAGCCACGCGCCTGCTGCAACAGTACGTCGCGATCGACACATCCAACCCGCCGGGTACCTACACGAAAGCTGCGGACTTCGTCGCCGCGTTGCTGCAAAAGGAAGGCGTCGCCGTGACGCGCTACGAAGCGGCGGCCGGCAAGTCCATTGTCGTCGCGCGGCTCAAGGCCACCATCGCGCCGCCGGTCGGTAAAGCCATTCTGCTGCTGCACCATTTCGACGTCGTGCCTGCCGACCGCGCGCAATGGAAGACCGACCCATTCGTGCCGACGATTCGCGAAGGGTACATGTGGGGACGCGGCGCATTCGACATGAAAGGTCAGGGCGTCGCGCAGGTGCTCGCCTTCCTCGAGCTGAAGCGGCAGCACGTGCCCCTGAATCGCGACGTCGTCCTGCTCGCGGAGGGCGACGAGGAGGTCGGCGGCACGATGGGCGCGCGGTGGATGATCGCGAACCACTACGCCGACCTCGATCCCGAGTACGTCATCGACGAAGGCGGCGTCGGCAGCCGCGACCTCTTCGCTCCGAACAAGCTGGTGTACGGGATCTCGGTCGCGGAAAAGAAAATCGTCTGGCTCAAGGTCCGCGCGGAAGGCGTATCCGGGCACGGCAGCCAGCCCACTGATCAGAATCCCAACGACCGTCTTGTCAAAGCGATCGCGCGCCTTCTCGCGGCGCCGGGGGGCGGAGCGAAGACACCGGCCATCGTCGACACCATGCGCGCCAACATCGGCACGTTCGCACAGAACAAATTCACCAACGCGATCCAGAAGTCGACGATATCGGTCACGTGGATGCGATCCGGCGTCGGAGAGCCTCCGAAGATCAACGTGATTCCGTCCGTCGCGGAAGCGGGCCTCGACTGCCGCGTCCTTCCCGGGACCACGACCGCCCAGTGGATCACGGAAGTCAGGCGGCGGCTCGCGGATCCGTCGCTGAAGATCGACATCATCAGCGAATCGGACGATCCGGTCGTCA
>DASQHH010000184.1:0-2243 GCA_035632195.1 Vicinamibacterales bacterium | reverse complement strand
CTCGTCGACGCCGCTCGACCTGGGGCAGATCTCGGCGAATACGATGTCCATCGATGCGAGCTATGCGTTGACGCGGAAGGCGAGCATCGACTTCGGCGCGCCGTACGTCGCGTCCAAGTACGACGGCAGTGCGCCGCATGTGCCGACGCTCGACGACGGGGCGTTTCATGGTGCGATGCAGGACCTCCGCCTCGCGATGCGTTATCAACTCGTGTCCGGACGGACGGCGGTGACGCCGTTCGCCGCCGTCAGCGTGCCGAGCCACTCGTACGCGTATTTCGCGCATTCGGCCGTCGGGCGGGACCTGCGGGAATTCAGCGTCGGCGCGTTCGCCGCCCACATCATGGACGAAGTCGTTCCGGGCGCTTTCGTGCAGGCGAAATACTCGTACTCGTTCACGCAGCAGGTGCTCGACATCCCGCACAACCACAGCAATCTGGATCTCGAGCTCGGATATTTCATCAATCCGAGGCTGCGCACGTTCGGCCTCGCCGCAGGTCAGGTGACGCACGGCGGTCTCGATGCCGGGCCGGACTATGTGTTCACGCCGGAGCAGTGGCAGCATCACGACCAGATCGTGCAGTCGAACTTCGTGGCGGCCGGCGCCGGCGGAGCGTTCTCCATGAACGATTCCATGGACGTGTTCGGATCCTTCATGCGCGACGTGTACGTCAAGAACGGCCACGCGATCGCCCGCAGCGTGACGTTCGGGGTGTCGTGGACGATCGATCGCCGCGGCGGGGCGCGCGGGCCGATGCACGAGGCCCGGCGCGAGAAGGGTGCGCTCGTCCGCTGCACCTGTCAGAAAGCGGGATAACGGACTTATCGCCTGATTCGGCGGGTGGACGTCAGCGTGCTCGTCGTCGAGCCGGGCGCCGCCCGCCGGAAGGTGAAGAGCACGGATCCCAGCCGCAGCTGGTCCCCATCCTTCAGCGCCGCGGCCGAACTCAGCTTCTTATCGTTGACGAACGTGCCGTTCTTGCTGCCGAAGTCCTCGACGGACGCCCGGTCGGCGGCCACGGTGAGGCGTGCGTGGCGCCGCGAGACGCTGGTCGACGGGACGATCAGGACGCCGTCGCCTTCGCGGCCCAGGATCTGCTCGCCGAGGGCCAGGTCGATCGTCCGCGTATCGCCGACCAGCCAGGCCGCGGGCGCGTCCGGCCGGCCGGCGGACACCCCGCGCGTCGCTGCATCGAACGCATAGCCGAACCCACGCGCGGTCCGGATGACCCGCGGCCTCTGCGCGTCGTCCTTGAGCGCGCCGCGCAGCTCCGCGACGATGGCCGGCAGATTCGAGTCCGAGACGAACACGCCTGGCCACAGGCGTTCGTGGATCGCGCGTTTGGCGATCGTCTTCGGGCGGTATTCGACGAGGAGCCTCAGGAGCTCGAACGCCTTGGGTGACAGATGGACCTCGACCCCGTCCTCCGTCAGCCGGCGCGTCTCGTCGTCGAACACGAACCGGTCGAACGCAATGCGCACGACCTATTATCGATGGGCGATTGGGCTTAGCCAAGACTGGAGCGGCGCCGCGGCATTTTCGGCGTGACGAAGAACGTGCGGCGAGCAACGAGTGCAGGAGCGGCGCGTGCGCCGCTCCTGAGGAGAGCGGAGTTACTGAACGACCGAGGTGCCGGCCGGGAGCTTTGACACGCGCCGGTGGACTTCGTTGCAGACGCCCGGGACTACTTGACGATCACGCGTCCGGCTGAGAACTGGAACGCGATCTAGTAGGCGGCGCCGGCGAGACAGTCCGACAGTGTGGCCGCGACTCCATCCTTGGTACACGACGTGACCTGGTGCTCAGCAATCGACAAGAACCTGTAGGTTCCGCTCGTCGCGACTGACGGGTCGAACGTGTCAGGCTGCGTGGCCCTGATTTGCACGCCCGAGAGTTGGGTACATCCACCGACGAGCAGATCGAGCAACGTGTTGGCCGGTGAATATCCCTCTGCACACTCGGCGAGGCTGGTGAATATCGGCGGCAGTTGAACCTGCGCCAGGGATGCGGCGCTCACCGCGCCGCACATCGAGCCCGTCGTGCCAGCGGAGAAGCTCGTCAGCGCCGGGTCGACACGCTCTGATGCGAGATGGCCCGGCGGCGTTCCGCTGACCGAGGAAGTGGGTTTCGACACCAACTCGTTGTTGAACGTCACGCCGAAGGACGACATCGACAGGTTGGCCAGCGCCCCGGCGAAATTGAATGGAATCGCCGAGGAACCGAGCCCGGCGGTCGTCCGTCC
>DASQHH010000183.1:0-2493 GCA_035632195.1 Vicinamibacterales bacterium | reverse complement strand
GCCGACGACGATCGGCGTTGCTTCGGAACTGAGCGCGCCTCCGCCGCGGCCACCTGCAGGCGGCGGCGCGGTCGATTGCAGGCGATAGATCCATGCCTGGGCGAGCGTGCCCACGTTGGACGGGTCGACCTGCGTCAGGGGTGAGAAGCCGGTGCCGGCCAGGTCATGCCGGTACATCGGCCAGTCGCCGGCCGCCGGGGAGGGCTGCTGCGCGACCGCACGCGGCAGCAGGGTGGCGGCAACGCCCAGGACGGCGACAAGGGCCGCGATTCGCATGCGCGCATCCTACACCCGGCGAGGCAGCCAAGGGGCTTGACTGTATATTTCGATAATGATAGAAATACTGAATCATGAGGACCGACGCGAAAGACATTCAGCGCTACGCGGACATGTTCACCGCCCTCGGCATGGAGTCGCGGCTGCGCATCGTCCGGCTCCTGCTGTCCGCGCATCCTGAAGGAATGTTCGTGAACGAAATCGCGGAGGAGCTGGGTATTTCCGGCTCGACCCTCTCGCACCACCTCGACAAACTGAAGAACGAAGGTCTCGTGACGGTGCAGCGGGAGGGCACGTTCCTCCGCTACGCCGCCAACACCGACGGACTGCAGGAGCTGCTCGGCTTCCTCTACGCCGAATGCTGCACGCGCAACAAAGCCGTCAAGCCCCGCGCCGTCACCGCCTGCTGCTAGGAGTGCATATGAGCGATACCGGTACCGACATCAGGGAAGTCGTCAGGGAGAAATACAGCCAGGCAGCCGTGCGCGTGAAAGCCGGCGCGGCCAGCGCGTGCTGCGGCACCGCGCCGTCCGGGGATGCGTGCTGCGATCCGATCACGTCCAATCTGTACGGCGCCGAGGAGCAGGGCGGGCTGCCCGAAGACGCCGTGCGCGCCTCGCTCGGGTGCGGCAATCCGACGGCGCTCGCGGCCCTCAATCCCGGCGAGACGGTCCTGGACCTCGGGTCCGGCGGCGGCATCGACGTCCTGCTGTCCGCCAAGCGCGTCGGCCCGACCGGCAAGGCCTACGGCCTCGACATGACCGACGAGATGCTCGCGCTCGCGCGCGAGAACCAGCGGAAGGCGGGCGTGTCGAACGTCGAGTTCCTCAAGGGCGAAATCGAGCACATCCCGCTGCCGGACAACTCGGTGGACGTGATCATCTCGAACTGCGTCATCAACCTTTCGGCCGACAAGGATCAAGTCCTCCGCGAAGCGTTCCGCGTCCTCAAGCCCGGCGGCCGGTTCGCCGTCTCGGACGTCGTGACGCGAGGCGACGTGCCGGCCGACGTCCGCCGCAACATGTTGCTGTGGGTCGGCTGCATCGCCGGCGCGCTCAAGGAGGGCGATTATCGGCGCAAGCTCGGGGCGGCGGGATTCGGCGCGATCACCATCGAGCCGACGCGCGTCTACAAGATCGACGACGCGCGCGCGTTCCTCTCGGGGCAGGGCGTCGACGTCGACGCGATGGCGCCGAAGGTGGAAGGCAAGTTCATGAGCGCGTTCGTGCGCGCGTCCAAACCGGCCGCGAAGTCCTGCTGCGATCCGGGATGCTGCGCGTGAAGCGCGTGCTGATCCTCTGCACCGGCAACTCGGCGCGCAGCCAGATGGCCGAAGGCCTGCTGCGGCATGACGCGGGAGACCGGTTCGAGGTCCACAGCGCAGGAACGCAACCGGTCGCCGTCCGGCCCGAAGCCGTCGCGGTCATGCGCGAAATCGGCATCGACATCTCGGGGCAGCGCTCGAAGAGCGTCGTGGAGTTCGACGGTCAGCGCTTCGACGCGGTGCTGACGGTCTGCGACAACGCGCGCGAGCAGTGCCCGGCCTTCGCCGGAACGGCCGAGCGTCTGCATCATGACGTCGAGGATCCCGCCGCCGTAGACGGCTCCGATGCGAAACGACTGGCGGCGTTCAGGCGCGTGCGCGACGAACTCCGCCAGTACCTGCGCGACGCCGTTCATCAATCAGCGTAGCGAGTCCGCAAGGAGACGCATCGCCGGCACGCTCACCAGCGGACGGTCGTGAAACTGCTCGCCCCACGCGAGCGGCGTCACGTCGCGGTACTCGTGGACGATGTCGCTGTGGACCTTCGTGCGCAGCGACGCGCGGACGGTGAGGTCCGCGCCGCGGGCAACCAGCAGCTCCGCAAACTCGTCGCGCTCCGGCGGACCGGCGTATTTCGATCGCAGGTAATACCAGTACGACACGACGGCCGAGAAGATCGGCGTGTGGCCGCCGAAACCGTCGCCGTCCACGGCCGCGCGGACGTTGACGTCCATCCCGCGGGCAATCAGCCACTGCGCGATCTCGAGCTCGCCGTAGTCGATGCACAAATGGAGCAGCGTGGCGCCGCCGAGCGGCGTGCCGTGGAACGCCCTCCAGGGGTTCTCGTGGCAGCCGATTTCGCGCGGGAACATCTCGGCATGTGCGAACGTTCGCCGGAGCAGGCCGGGATCGGCGTGGAGGTGGCGCTCCAGCAGGTCAATGCGTCCGCGATG
>DASQHH010000182.1:0-2304 GCA_035632195.1 Vicinamibacterales bacterium | reverse complement strand
GTCGGCGCCCTGGCGCGCGGGTGCGAATGAAACGACGACGGTCACCTTCTCCCATGACGTGAAGATTGGCGGACGCGACGTCCACGCCGGTGCGTACGGCCTGTTCCTCGAGATACAGCCGTCGGGGCCGTGGACCTGGATCCTTTCGACGCAGACGGGGTGGGGCGCTTACCAATACGATGCGAAGTACGACGTTGCGCGCGTGACGGCCAATCCGGAAGACGCGCCGTACACGGAGTTTCTGACTTACGGCTTCGAGGACCGGCGTCTGGATTCCGCGGTCGCCGTCCTGCAGTGGGAGAAGCGCCGCGTCGCGCTCAAGATCGACGTGCCGAACTCGCTGCAGCTCTACGTCGATCAGATGCGGAGAGACCTTCTCGGCTGGCCGGGATTCAACTATCAGAACTGGCAGAGCGCTGCGCAGTTCTGCGCGGACAACAAGGTCAACCTCGACCAGGCGCTCGTCTGGGCCGACAAGGCGATCAGCGAGCCGTTCCGAAACGCGGCCCAGGGCCGTAAGGACTTCTACACCCTGAAGACGAAGGGCGCCGTACTGCGCGCGATGGGCCGTGACGCCGACGCCGACGCCGTCATGGACGAGGCCGTGGCGATGCCGGACGCGCCCGTGATGGGCATCCATCAATACGGAACGTTGCTCCTCGCCGCGGGAAAGAAAGACAAGGCGATGACGATCTTCCGGTTGAATCGGCAGCGCCATCCCGAGGAGGCGTTCGTGACGTACGTCGGGCTCGCGCGGGGTTATACGGCGCTGGGCGACACCAGGAACGCGATCGCGAACTGGGAGATCGCGATCAAGAACATCCCCGAGAACCAGAAGCCGAACCTCGCGGTCTACGAGCAGGCGTTGGCTGCGCTGAAGGACAAGGGCTAGAACGTCAGCTTGTAAACGAGCGTCGCGTTCAGGTGCGTGATCTCCATGCGCCGGGCCGTCTGCTGCAGCGCGACGAGCGCGTCACCGCGGTACTGCACGTGATGGCCGGCGAGCACATAAATCGTGGACGGCGTGTCGTGGAACCGCGACGCGAGATCCCGGACGGAGCGCACGGTCGGCTGGACGACGTCCAATTTCTCCGCGGCCGCCCAGGCGCCGCGCCGGCGGAAGTAGTAGCGGTAGAACTTCAGGTTGCGGACGTTGAAGACGCCGTCGACGTCGCCGGCCTGCAGGTAGTCGAATTCCGTCCGATCCGTCGCGGCGCCGAGAACGTAGATGGCGTCGCTCGGCGTCCGCGACGCGAGCACCAGATCGACGCTCTTGTCCCACTGCTCGCGCTGCAGCGTGTCGACCGAGTGGAACTGGACGACGGCGCCGTGCGCGAAGAACGCGAGCGGCAGGACCGCGAGCCAGCCGCGCTCGATCGGGAACGCCGCCGCCATCGCAATGCCGAGCGCGAGGAAGAACGCCGGCATCGCCGCGACGAAGTAGCGGACGTAGAAAATCGGCTTCGAGACGCCCAGCGCGAGCATGAACGCGACGAACGCGCCGCCGACAACGACGATGTGCCAATTCCGGTCGGCTCCGAGCCGTTCGCGCACGCGCCGGTCGAGAGCCATCCGGACCAGGACCGCGGCCGCCAGCAGCACGAGGGACCTCGTCAGGAACGCCGGCTCGTCGAAGAAGAGCGAAGGCCCGAGGTCTGCGAGAAACACCTGAAGCTGGTACGGCTGCCACGCGTCGATGTTGTAGCGCACCTGCAGATACAGGAAGTACGCGATCGGCAGGTAGCTGAGCGCGAATGCGCCGGCGATGATCGTTGCCCGGCGTCTCGCCTCCGGCGCGCGGCGGAGCGCGATCACAAGCAGCGCCAGCAGCAGCGCGGCATACACCATCGCGAGATGATTCAGGTACGCGAGCGCGACGCAGCTTCCGCCGAGCACGAGACCGGTGCGCCGCTCGATCCGGCGCGCGTCCACGATCTCGAGATGGGTGATCGTTGCGATCGTGACGAAGAGCAGCACTGCGCTGTACTGCTTCACCGACACGGCATAGAAGATGTACAGATACGACAGCGACGCCAGGGCCGCCGTCATGATTCGTTCGTCGCGGCTGAGAACCCGCCTGGTGCCGAACAGCAGATACCCCACGGTCGCCGCCCCCGCCACGGCGTTCGGCACGCGCGCCCAGAATTCCGTCGGCGGAACGAGCTTGAGCCACGCGAAGTAGAAGAAGAAGTAGCCGGGCGGGTGGGCGTCGCCGAGAATCCACTCGCGGTACATCTCCATGAACGGCCGGTTCAGCGCGCCGACCACCGTCCATAATTCGTCGTACCACAAGCCGGGTCCGCT
>DASQHH010000181.1:0-9910 GCA_035632195.1 Vicinamibacterales bacterium | reverse complement strand
AACCGGGCTGACTGCCGAAAGCTGAGACCCGACAGCTGAATCACACGCGCGCGCGCCTCGCACCCGATCGACACGCGGCGCACGCGCGGCACCCTGTCTACTAGGCCGCCTGAGTCGGAGTCCCCTGCACCGGATCGGCGTGCGCCGCCGGTGCTGCCGCCGCCGGTTGGCCCGTCGCGGGCCGTTCGGGCTGCGCCGCCGGCGTCTCACCGGCCTGCGACGGCCCGACGCGCTTCGCGGCGCGGAACCGCGTCAGCGCCTGCGGGTCGGCGTTCGGGGCGTGCGCGAGGATCGCGTCGAGCACCGCGTTCGCCTCGTCGCCCGACTGCAGTGCCGTCCGCGCCGCCTGCGCCGTCGCCTTGAACGTGTTGCGCACGGTCGCGATGACGGCCTTGGCCGCCTTGAACGCCTCGATCTGCGCCTGCAGATCCGGCAGGACGTTCGCCGGCAGCCCCGCGGCCACGAACGCCGCCGCGTTTGCGGCGGCCGCCTCGTAGATGGCGTTCGCGTCGGCCAGGAGCAGTTCGTCTGGACCGACCGCCGGCACGCGCATCACGACCGCCGTGCCTTCCGGCAGCTGCACGACCCGGCTGACGCCCACGACCGCCTTGAGCAGGTCGCGGATGCGCCCCCGCGCCGCGTCGCAGTCCGCCGCGGCCACGCGGCGGGCGTTGAGCGCCTGCTGCTGCGCCGTGTACAGGCTCTCGACCTGGTCCACGGATGCACCCAGCTTCGCGAGCGCCGCCTTGCCACCGTCCGTGGCTTCGACGACGCCGCGCACACTGAGACAGACCGTGTGCGCCCGACGCTGCGCTTCGTGCTTGCGTCGAATGGTCTTTCGCATCGCTTCTTCACCTCCCTTCTCTATATGATTGCGACCGTGGTTGCGGTAAAACGCTAACCTGCGCAAATCGTGCGAGTTAGGCGCACCTTCTTCGCGCGCGCGATGGCGGAGGTGGCACCCAGCGGCCTGAAACCGCGCGCCGGGCCCCTGAAACGCGGCGACGTCGGGTTCGCACGCCGCGAAGGCGCCCTGACGCGTCACGCCGGGAACCTGAACCGGCGCGAACGGACGCTGGCACGCGTCAAGGGCGTGCCAAGCCGTCGCACACGCCCGCTGAAATTCAGGGACCGGACCCGAGACGAGGCGGAGGGAGGCCGACCCATCGCGACCGCGAGCCAAGACGTGGCTGCGGATCGGTGAAAGGCCGGAGAGCCGACCGGAACCGACGCGACGGCTTCTTGAGACGAGGCGCCGCCCTCCTCACCTGCCGCGTGCGGTCACCGAAACGAGGCGAACGCAGCCGGAACGGTTCGGCATCGAGCTGAACTCAATGGGATGGCAGCTGAGAAGCATGGGCTTCCCGTCGAGGAGCAGGGGCCTGCAGTTGAGACGCAGGTGATTGCAGTTGAGACGAAGTGACCGGCGGTTGAGAGCGAGTGATCGCCGATTGAAGTGTTGTGACCGACGAGCAAGACGATGTTGTCGACGCCGGACGGCTGCCGGAGGGCGAGTCAGAGACAGCGAATCACGGTCGAAGCGTGGCGATCGACGTCCGAAACGAAGGGGAACGCGACTTAATTTGAACGTGTTCAGGTATTTACTGAACATGTTCAAAATAATCCTTGACGGGCCGGGCCTGAGATGCGTAGTCTTTGAACATGTTCAAAGAGAGCGCGACCCGCGCCACGCCGCAGCGCGCGGACAGCGAGGAGACCCGGCGCCAGATCCTCGAGACGGCGCTCGCGCTGTTCCGGGAACGCGGGTTCGACGAAACCACCATCCGCGACATCGCCGGCCGCGCCGGCCTGTCGCTCGGCGCCGCGTACTACTACTTCAAGAGCAAAGAAGCGATCGTCGGCGCCTACTATGACTACATCCAGGAAGAGCACCAGGCCCGGGCCCGCGCCGCCTACGTCAGCGCCCGGGGCATTCGCGACCGCCTCCGCGCCGCGCTCCACACGAAAATCGACATCCTGCAGGACGACCGCAGACTCCTGCGCGCCCTGTTCCGCTACGGCGGCGAGCCGAACCATCCGCTGACCTGGTTCGGCCCGGCCTCTCGCGGCCAGCGCGAAGTCTGCACCGAGATCTTCGCGGAGACGCTCGCGGGTGAAAAGCTTCCCGACGACATCCGGGACGTGGCGCCCACGCTGCTGTGGACGCTGCACATGGGCATCCTGCTCTATTTCCTCTACGACGACTCTCCGCACCAGCGCCGCACCCGCACGCTCATCGACAGCGCCGTCGACTTCGTCGTCGACGCCAAACGGATCGCGACGAGCGCGCTGCTGCGGCCGGTCCGGCGCCGCGTCATCAACATCCTGCGGACGGCGGGCCTGCTGCCCGCCGCCGCTTGACGGGAGGCTATCACCATGTCCGCCGTCTCTTCGCGGGTCCGATTCGGCGCCGTCCTCGTCGTCGTTCTCGTCGCCGCAGCCGTGATCGGCCGCGCGCACGGGCCGTGGGTCGCCGGCGGACTGATGGCGTTCGGCCTGTTCAACGCCGTCATCGCGCCGCCGGGCACCGAGGTCGTCCGCCTGGCGTCGGTCCTGGTCGTAGCCGGGGCGCTCGTGTCCTCCGACGGTTGGTGGGCGGCCATCGCGGTGATCGGATGGCTTCTCTGGCCGCCGGCGTATGCCGTCGCGTGGTCGCTCGGCCGGCGGGCGGACGATCCGCTCGACAAACCGGGCGCCGACACGGAGCGCGCCCGCGCGGCGAGAGTCGGCGTCGCCGCCATCGTCGTGTCGGTGGCGGTCGCGTCGGGGTTATACAGGCTCCTCGTTCAGCACCAGCTCCAACAGACATCCGCGCTCTTCGTCGGCCTGCCGGCAATCATCGCGATCGTCGTCGTGCTCGCTGTGTCGCCTCGGACCGCGGTCGGCGTTGCGGTCAAGGCCGTCACGGTCGGACTGCTGATTTCATTGATGTTCCTCGGCGAGGGCATTCTCTGCGTCCTGATGTCCGCGCCGCTCTTCTACTTCATCGCCATCGCGATCGCCGCGACGATGGACCGGGCGCACCGAAACCGGCTGTCGACGCTGCGCTCGTGCGCGGTGATGCTTGTCGTGGCGCCGCTGTCGCTCGAGGGCGTGACGGGCGCGACGACGTTCAACCGCGACGAAACGGTGTCGGTGACGCGCGCCGTCCATGCGACGCCGGACGCCATCGCCTGCGCGATGGCGGCGCCGCCCCGGTTCGATCGCGCCCTGCCGTTGTATCTGCGCGCGGGATTTCCGCGCGCGCTGTCGACGCGCGTCGATCGCAGCGGCGCGAAGCCGCGCTGGATCGTCGAGATGCGCGGCGGCGAGATGCACCTCGACGGCATGGAGCCGCGGACGGGGGACCTGGTGCTCGAGCTCGAGGAATCGCGTCCGGGCTTCGTCCGCTGGCGGGCGGTGTCGGACACGAGCCACATGACGCACTTCCTGAACTGGCAGGAGGTGATCGTCAGCTGGGACGCCCCTGGAGGCGTCAACGCGTTCGAGTCGAACGTGACCTGGACGCTGCACTACCGCCGCGGTCTCGATCCCGGCTGGTACTTCGGTCCGTGGGAGCGGTACGCCGTGGGACTCGCCGCCGGCTATCTGATCGACGCCGTGGCCACGCCCTGACGGTCATGCCCATGGTCGACCGCTATCTGCTCGTCCGCACCGCGTCGCTGTATCTGGCCGTCGTCTTGTCCGGCGCCGTATGGGTATGGCGGCGTCCGTCGCCGCGCGTGACGGCGGGCGCCGTGCTTGCGTTTTTCTGGAATCTGCCGGGGCTGCTGCTGCTCAATGTCGCCGCCGGCCGCGCCGGCTGGTGGCGGTTCGATGCAAGCGGCGGCCTGCTGCTCGGGATTCCGGTGGATCTCTTTCTGGCGTGGGCGTGGCTGTGGGGCGCGGTGCCGATTGCCGCGTTCCCGTCGGCGCCGCTGCCGCTCGTGGTTGGCAGCGCCTTCGCCCTCGATCTCGTCCTCATGCCGGCCGCCGCGCCCGTCGTCCGTCTCGGTCCGTACTGGCTCCTTGGCGAGGCAGCGGCGCTCGTGTTCCTGCTCGTGCCGGCGCAGCTGCTCGCGCGGTGGACCGCTCGCGACGAACGGCTGGTGCCTCGCGCGACTCTGCAGGTCGCGGCGTTCAGCGGGTTGATTCTGCTGGTGATTCCCGCGATCGCCATCGATGGATCCGGCACCGGCTGGGTCAATCCGCTGTCGCGGCCTCTGTGGATGTCCAGCCTGTTCGTGCAGCTGCTGGCCGTGCCGGGCGTGCTGGGCCTGACGGCCGTGCAGGAGTTCGTCACGCGCGGCGGCGGGACGCCGGTGCCGTTCGACCCGCCGAACCGAATGGTGACGTCCGGCATCTACGCGTACATCCGCAATCCGATGCAGCTCTCGGCGGTGCTGCTGCTCGTGCTGCTCGGCGTCTTCGTCGAAAACGTCTGGATCGCCGCCGCGGCTGTTGTGGCGCATCTGTATTCCGCCGGCCTCGCCGGCTGGGACGAAGACGACGACCTGCGGCGGCGATTCGGCGGGCGGTGGACCGCTTACACACGGCACGTGCCGCGATGGATCCCGCGGCTCCGGCCGTGGTATCCCCCGTCGCAGCCGCCGGCTCGCCTCTTCGTCGCGGAGACCTGCGGGATGTGTTCGGAGGTCGGCCGCTGGTTCGCGAGGCGGTCGGCCCACGGCCTCGCAATCGTCGCGGCGGAATCGCATCCATTGGCTCTTCGTCGTGTCACGTACGAGTCCGCCGACGGGTGCACGGCGTCGGGCGTCGCCGCGATCGCGCGCGCGCTCGAACACGTGTGTCTCATGTGGGCGTTCGCAGGGTTCGCGCTCCGCCTGCCCATCGTCAACGCGCTCGTGCAGCTCGTCGCCGACGCGTCGGGCGCGGAGCCGCGGACGATCGCACGCCGCGCCGGCGCTCCGCTACAATGACGCGCGCATGGCTGGGGACGCCTTTCCGCCCGCACGCGCCGGACGCTTCGCGACGACGCGCTGGAGCCTGGTCCTCGCCGCCGGGCATCAGAGCAGCGCGCAGTCGTCGGAGGCGCTCGCGAGTCTCTGCGAGACGTATTGGTATCCGGTCTACGCGGTCGTGCGGCGGCAGGGGTACGCGGCGGACGCTGCCGCGGACCTGACGCAGGAGTTTTTCGCGCGCGTTCTCGAAAAGAACTACTTCCGCGACGCCGATCCGGCCCGCGGACGCTTCCGCGCGTTTCTCTGCGCCGCGGTCCGGCATTTCCTCTCGAACGAGCGCGACCGGGCGCGGACGCTGAAGCGGGGCGGTCCCCTGCCGCCGGTCTCGCTCGACGCCGAGCATGCGGAAGGACGCTACCTGCTCGAGCCGCGCGACGATCTGACGCCGGAGAAGCTGTTCGACCGCCGCTGGGCGATGCTGCTCCTCGAGCGCGCGCTGAGCCGGCTGCGCGACGAGCATGCAGCCGCCGGAAAGTCCGCTCTCTTTGAAGAGCTGAAAGGCTACCTGACCGGAGACCGCACCGACGTCCCGTACTCGGAGCCCGCAAGAACGCTCAAGATGAGCGAAGGCGCTGTGCGCGTCGCGGTCCACCGGCTCCGCCGGCAGTTCCGCGACGCCCTGGTCGAAGACATCGCCGAGACGGTGTCCGACGCCGGCGACGTCGACGCGGAAATCGAGTACCTGCTGAAGGCCGTCAGCGCGTAACGCCGCCGCCGCGCCGCTTCATCTGATGACGATGTCCTGCCCGCGTTGTGGAACCACGCTCCCCGCGTCGATGGACCTCTGCCCGGCCTGCCTTCTGTCCACCGCGCTCGCGACCGACGGCCGGTCGTGTCCGTACCACATCGTCGCGCCGATTGCGGAAAGCCGGAGCGGAACGACGTACCTCGCGCAGTCGGCGCCACGCGGGCGCGGCATCGTCGCGCTGAAGATCCTCGCGGCGCGCGATGCCGCGGACGAGATGCTGGCGCGCTACGAGCGGTGGAAGCCGGCGATCGCCCGCGTGACGAGCGCGAACGTCGCAAGCGTCACGGACGCCGGGCTGACCGACGAAGGCCTGGTCTACCTGGCCAGCCCGTTCGTCCCCGGCTGGCCGCTCGAGACCATCGACGAGCACAAATCGATCGGACCGGACGCGCGGGCCGACATCGCGAGACAGATCGCGGCCGCGATCTCGGCCATCCATGATGCCGGCCTCGCACACCTCGCCGTGGATGCGTCGCACGTTCGCGTCTCGGTGACCAACGGCGTCCACGCCACGCTGCTGGGCCTCGGCGTCCGCGTCGTCGTCGATGGCGACCACCCTTCCGCCGACGTCGACCGGATTGCGCTCGCGAAGCTCCATTACCGCCTTGGAGTCACCTTCAAGCCGTAACGTTGAGCACGTGGTCAGCTCGACCGGTCGGTGAGAATCGCGCGACACACCGTGAGGCAGTCGCTGCAGATGTTGCCGCCGGCTGACGTGAGCATCTGTCGATCCCCCCTGCCGCTCTTGCCGCAAAAGGAGCATCGCTGACGCGTCTGGCCGGTACGGTTGAACGGCGCGGCCGCGCTCTCGGCCGCGCGCACGCATCCGTCGCAGATGAACACCGCCGGTCCCGCGATGAGTTTGGCGACTGCGGCGGGCGGGCGGCCGCAGAACGAGCACGGCCCCGCTTCTCTCTTGCGCCGCGCTTTCCACAGCCGCTGCCACCACGTACCGCCCGCACCGTCGACGATCTGCTGCACGCGCTGATGGCTCAGCCCGAGTTCGACGGCGATTTCACGCAGCGATCCTCCGTCGAGGTGCAGGCGGCGGATGGCCGCATGGTATTCGCTTCGGACGCCCAGCGCCGCGCGCTCCGCTTCGGCGAGCCGCGTTCCCGCCTGCCGCGCTTTCTCGAGAAGCCCGGGATCGAGCGCCATTACGTCTCCTGTCCAGTACGATTAGACAGATTAGTCTACCGACACTAGACAGTCAACACCTGCCGAGGTCGCGGTGCAACCGATTGTCACGCCGCCACGGTCCGCCGTTTGCTGCAAAGCGTCTGGATTGGATCCGCTGGAGCTCATGGTGAGGGTCAGGATTACGCGAAAACCGATCGAGCGGGAAATTGATGGGGTCGGCCTCGACCGCATGATCCCGGGCAGCGTGCGGGAAGTGTCCTCGACCATGGCCGCCTGGCTGATCGCCGAGGGCTACGCCGAGGCGGAAATGCGGCTGGACGCGCGGGACGAACTCCAGGAGTTTTCCGGCGTCAGAGTCCGGGTCCCCCGCCAGACGGCGTCCGACGCCCGCCGCCGCCGGCGCTCGAGCGATCGCTGATCAGCGCTTCGTACTCATCCCTCGTATCGATATCCCTGAACGCGCCTTCGTCGTCGATCGGCAAGTCGCCCTGCGGCGTCGCGTGCGCGCGGACGATCGGTTTCGCGCCGTCCGACGCTTCGGCCGATCGAAACGCGTCGAACAGCGCGCGGTCCACAAGCAGCGGATGCCCGTGCCGGGCGCCGCTGGTCGGCCGTACCACTGGCACGTGGGTCGCGCGATAGCGTTCGACCACGGCACGGACCGTCGCCGCGCTTACCAGCGGAACGTCCACGAGCGTGACGAGCGCCGCCACAACGCCCGGACGATCGACGACGCCGAGACCGGCGACGAGCGACGACAGCTGGCCGAGATCGGGATCGCGATTGACGACGAACCGCGCCGGCAGTCCGCTCGGCGCGAACGACGCCACGATTGCATCGGCATCGCTGCCCACGACGACGACCACATCGTCCACGCCCGCGTCCAGAAACGTGCGGACGATGCGGGTGAGAAACGTGTCCGAGCCTTCGAGCGGCAGCGTCGCTTTGGGCCGGCCCATGCGCGAGGACCGGCCGGCCGCGAGCACGAGCGCCGGAATCACGCCGATATGTTACCTGCGCTAGAATCCGCGCATGAGCGACGTCGACATCCATATCCGTTGTCAGCGCTGCGGCGCACAGATGGAGCTGCGCGACCCGGCGCCGGGCATGCCATGGCCGCCGGACCAGTTCTGGGTCTGTCCGCGCTGCGGCCGGCATTTCTGGTCGACGTACCCGCCGCCCAATCGCGACAAGCCGAAGCCGACGCCCGCGGGTTCCGGGCCGGCATCCTCCTGACGCCCCGTTGCCTTATGCCCGGTTACGCTTTTGACTGGTCGGCCATGCGCCTGCAGGACATCGACGATCCGGACGACGACGATCCGGACGACGACGATCCGGACGACAACGACGAAGACGATGACGACGACAACAGCGACGAGGACGACGACGACGTCGAAACGTGGCAAGTTTCCAATTAGATACGTACCGCTAAAGGTCAGGCGCGGCTTGACTTCGGGCGTTGAACTGCCTAGACTGGGCGCGATTTCACAGCTCAGCTACAGCTGGTGACATCCGGCCGGATCCGCGTCCCGTAGGCGGTTGGACTTCGATCGCAGGCGCCCGTACCGGCCGAGTTCCCCGGGATATCCCTGGGGGTTCGGAACGGAGGGCTTCGGGTATGCCAACCGGGACAATCGCACGCCTGCTCATCGACAAGGGCTTCGGTTTCATCCGCGACGAGGGTGGCATCGAGCACTTCTTCCACCGAAGCTCGGTCCGCGGAGCCGTGTTCGAACTGCTCCGCGAGGGTCAGCGAGTGGAATTCACGCCTGAAGAATCGCAGAAAGGGCCTCGCGCGGGCGACGTCCGCCTGATCGAGGGCTAACCTTTCCAGTGCAGATTGCGGATTAACGACTGCGGATTGCGCCCTTCGAAAGTCTCAGGGCGCAGTCCGGTTCTCGACAGCTCCCCATTACAATCAGATCGGAAGTGAACGGGGCCCGGCGGCCCTCCCGGTCTTCAAAATCGGTCGCTCCCTGCGAATGCGGGGAGGCTGGGTTCGACTCCCAGGCGCTTCCGCCATTCGACTGGCTGATGGAGGCCTATCGGCCTGCGAGTGTTTTGATCGCGTCGAGCACTCGCCGCGTATCCGACAGATCCTCGAACACGATGTCTGCGCCGGCCTGTGCAAGCTCGCTGACAGAGTAGCGCCCGGTCGCGACCGCGATCGACCGCGCTCGTGATGCGGCGGCGCACGCGACGTCGAGCGGCGTGTCACCGATGATGATGGCATCGGCGGCCGGCACGGTGGGTCCCCCGCACGCCGTGACCTGCGCAATCGCTTTCGGCAGCAGCCCGTTCCGATCCGGCGCCGCGTCGCCGAACGCGCCGCACGCAAAGTAGCGCCAGAGATCGAAGTATTCGAGCTTGGCTCGAGCAGCCGCCTCGAAGTTTCCCGTCAGCAGCGCCAGGTAGACATCCTCGCGCGACGACAGCGTGTCGAGGAGCGGACGCACGCCCGGCATGACCCGCTTCTGCACGTGCGCTCTTTCGAGCTCGATGACGAGGTGCCGGAGGTAGACGTCGTGAAACTGACTGCGTTGGTCCGCGCCGCCCGGGAGGCGATGGAGCGCGAAGGCGTCGTTGAGAATCCAGCAGTCGGTGCGGCCCGGCATGTCGATGCCGCGGAAGGCATCCGGGACCGCGAACAGCTCGGCGAATGCGGTGGTCATCGCGCGGCTGCCGGCGCCGCCGGTGAGCACAAGAGTCCCGTCGATGTCGAATAACAGGAGCGTCCGGCGCAGCGCGCCGCGGAGATCGTCAGCCTTCGCTGCGGACGTTGCCGGCCCGGGGACCTTTGGCCGACGGCTCTTCATCGAAGCTGACGCGCTGACCTTCGTTGAGCTGGTCGAAGCTGCCCTGCACGGAGCTCCGGTGGAAGAACCACTCCTGGCCGCCGTCGTCGCGAATGAAACCGAAGCCTCTGTCACGGACGAGTCGCTTGATCGTGCCTGCCGCCATTCCGAGTCGTCTCCTTGGGCACACGTCGTGCCCAGACTCGGATGATCAATTCCCGTTCCACTGAGCGCCGCGCGTTTGGTCGCCAAATGCACGACTTCGG
>DASQHH010000180.1:0-12108 GCA_035632195.1 Vicinamibacterales bacterium | reverse complement strand
GCTCGACCGCCTGCGAGACATCGACGGCATCCGTTTCATCCGTGTCGAGGATGCGCCGGCGACGCGGGCGGAAGCAGACTACAACTTCATCAGCAACGAGATCTACGTCGCATTCCAGACGACCGAGCGGAAAGAGCGCGTGACGCGCTTCGGCTTCCTGCCGGGCTCGAAGTCAGTCGTCCACAAGGCGATGACGCTGGCCGGGCTGGAACAGTTGTTGACGGCCCTGGCGGACGTGGGCGCGCCGGACTACGGGGACGAAGCGATGCTGCAATACCTGCGCGCCGAGCGGATCGTGCCCCCGTACCAGACGCGCGGCTACAAGCTCGTTGAACTGGTGCGCATTTATGAGGCGGGGACATCGCCGATAAAGCCTGCAGACACTTCCGCCGAAAATATCACACGGTGACTCTCGTTCCGTCGCTGCTGCAGGCGATTATCCGCATCGATGGCGAGGCGCTCGTGATGCATCCGGGCGACAAACCCTATGTGGTCTCGCCCACCGGGCAAATCGAGCTCGCGAACAAGGGTCTGACGCTCGAAGCGGTCGACAGCATCGTCGGGCAGCTGCTGTCGGCGGAGTCCCTCAGTGCCCTCGACGAGTTCGGCGCTGTCCAGTACGAGTTGCCGGCCTACCTCGAGTTTCCCGGCGAGCAGTTCACGATCGTCGCGGCGCGGGGAGGCGACGACCTCTGGGTCGAAATCCGCCGCCGGCGGATGGCCGAAGAGGATCAGGTCCCCGCCGAGCTCTTCAGCGCCTCGACTACGCCTCGGGCGCAGGAGCCGTCGCAGCGGTCCTCCGAAGACGATCGCGTCCCCGACGAGTTCCTCGGCAGCGGAGGCGTTGCCGACGCGGCGTATCCGGCTCCGGCCGCGGCCGCGCGCGACGAGACGCTCTCGCTTCCTGATGCTGCGGCGCTCTGGCCGGCAGGGACTCAGGTCGCCGGCGGCGCAGCGGACTCCGCACCACTCGACGATTTGAGGCTCGAGGAGGGCGCGTCGCCGACGGCGGTCGGCTCGACACCGCCCTTCACGACACCGTTCGTGGAACCGACGGTCATCATGCCGCCGTCCCAGCCGGTTCCGACGGCGGCGGTTTCTCCTGAGGAGCGCGCCGAAGCGCCGGTCGCGCCGGCGCCGCCGCCCGCACCAGCACAGCCGTCCGCGTCCGCGCAGCCGTCCGCAGCCGCGCCGCCGCCCGCGCCGGAGCCTGCGGCCGCCGTCGAGAATCCGTGGCCCGAGCCGGCCGCCTCGGCCGTCGTCCTGCCGATGTCGCGCAACCCGATCCGTTCGGAGTACACGCCGCCGTCTGTCACGGATCCGACGATGGCGGGCCTCGAACGGCTTCTGCGTCTTGCGGCCGCGCGCGGCGCGTCGACGCTGTATCTGTCGACCGATTCACGGCCGTCTGTGCGCGTCGACGGAGAGCTCCAGGCGCTCGAAGGCGAAGGCGAGCTGACGTCGCGCGACGTCGAGTCGCTCCTGCTCACGCTGATGCCCGAACGCAGTCACGAGGCGCTGCGAACCGGCGCGGCGACAGAGTGGATCTGCGAGATCGAAGACGTCGGCCGCGTCCGGTGCATGAGCTTCCGCGACCACTCCGGTCCGGGCGGCGTCTTCCGGCTGATGCCGGCGCGCTCCGTGTCGGTCGAACAGCTCGGGCTGCCGAAGCAGGTGACGGCGCTCGCCATCGAGCCGGAAGGCCTTGTGCTCGTCGTCGGACCGCGGTCGAGCGGGAAGCGGACGCTGATGGCGGCGCTCGTCGACCAGATCAACCGGACGCGGCGCGATCATGTGATCACCGTCGAGCGGGAGATCAGCATCGTCCATCAGCGCGGGAGCTCGTTCATCAGCCAGCGCGAGATCCGCGGCAACGACGAGGATCTGTTGACGGCGGCGCGGGCTGCGCTGCGCGAGGATCCCGACGTTCTGGTGGTCGAGGATCTGCGGACCGGCCCGCTGATGAACGTCGCCCTCGAGGCTGCCGCGTCGGGCCACCTCGTCGTCGGCGGGTTTTCGGCCCATACCTCGACGGCGGCCATCGACCGCATCATCGATTTGTACGCGCCGGAATACCGTCGGCAGGTGCAGCTCGCGCTCGCCGACAACCTCAAGGGCGTCATCGTTCAGGTGCTGCTGAGGAAGGTCGGCGGCGGCCGGACGGCGGCGCGGGAACTGCTGCTCAACACCGGCGGCGTGTCGGGCGTCATCGCAGAAGGCAAGACGTCGCAGCTGCCGATGGCGATCGAAGGCGGACGCCGGCACGGCATGATGCCGCTCAGCGACGCGCTCGTCGCGCTGGTCCACAACGGCGTTGTCGACGCGAAGGAGGCCTACCGGCACGCCAGCGATCGCGGCGGTCTGCTTGCCGCGTTCAAGCGTCAGGGCATCGACACGTCGTTCGCCGAAAAACTCGCCTAGATCATTTCTCGACGAACGGTTCGACTTCCCGAATCACGAACGTCAGAACGTCCTCTTCGGTCAGCGTCGCCGGATCTCCGCTTCCCACCGTCTGTTCGTACTCCGTGACGTTCCCGCCTCGTCCTCCCCGGCTCGTGTGGCCAACGACCCGCGGCATATACCCCGAAATGTCGAGAGCAATTTCGAAGAAATCGGTCGGTCGCCGATCGGACGTCATGCGCACGCTGCCGGAGGGGGTGGAGATCGTGAACAGATGTCCCTCCGCACGGAGGATGGATGCGACCTGACGGACGATGGGGATGGCCGTAGCCTCGAGGAACTGCTCGAACGCGCGCTTCGCCTCGTCGTTGCGACCGCGCCGCGTGTCGGCGTGATGCTTCGAGCGATCGAGGATTTCGCGCACCCGCTTCCGGACGTCTGAAACTTCCATATCAAACTCTCTCGCGGGCGCGCTGTGCGCGCCGTTGAACTAAATCACCTTCAACGATCGTAGCCGCCCGATGGCGTCCCGGTCGAGTCCGGCATCGCGCATCAGCACGCGATCGGTATGCTCCCCGACCAGTGGCGGAGGCATCCGCACGTCGCCGGGCGTGTCCGACAGCTTCACCGGAACCCCCAGCACCTGCAGCGGACCGATCGTCGGGTGCGCAATCGTCGCGATCATCTCGCGCGCGGCCAGTTGTGGGTCGGCGAACACTTCGCGCAGATTGCGGACCGATCCGCATGGCACGCCCGCCGCCGTCAGCCGCTCGATCCAGTAGTGCCGTGTCTGCGGCTTCAGCGCGGCCGCAACCAGCGGACGCAGCTCATCGTACGCCGTCACGCGCTGGCGGTTCGTGGCGAAGCGGCCGTCGTCGCGGAAGCCGGCGACGGCGCAGAACTTTTTCCAGAGCTCGTCGTTGCCGACGGCGAGGACGAAATCGCCGTCCGACGCTTCGAACGTCTCGTAGGGGACGATGCTCGGGTGCCGGTTGCCAAGGCGGGTCGGCGTCTTGCCGCTGGCGAAATAGTTGCCGGCCTGATAGGTCAGTAGCGCGGCGACCGCGTCCAGCATCGCCAGATCGACCTGTTGACCGCGGCCGGTGCGTTCCCGCGCGTACAGCGCCATCGCGACCCCGTACGCCGCAAACATGCCCGAGACGATGTCCGCGATCGCGACGCCGAGGCGATACGGCGGACCGTCGGCTGCGCCCGTGATGCTCATCAGTCCGCCTTCGCCCTGGATGACCGCGTCATAGCCGGGTTCTTTCGAACGCGGACCCGTATGACCAAAGCCCGATATCGAGCAGTAGACCAGCCGTGGGTGAGCCTCCGCCAGCGACGCGTAGTCGAGGTGGAGCTTTGCGAGCGTGCCGGGACGGAAATTCTCGACCACTACGTCGGCCTTCCCGAGCAGTCGATCGAGGGCGGACCGGCCGTCGGGATGTTTGAAGTCGAGCGTGACGCTCTCCTTGTTGCGGTTGATGCTGAGAAAGTACGCGCTCTCGCCCTCGAGGAACGGAGGTCCCCAGGCGCGCGTATCGTCGCCCTTGCCCGGCTGTTCGATCTTGATCACGCGAGCGCCCATGTCCGCCAGTAGCATGGTGCAGTACGGACCCGACAGAACGCGCGTCAGATCGAGGACGGTGATACCTTCTAAAGGCCGCATATGTCGTCGGAGATTATTGTCTACGCCGGCAGCTCCTGACACAGCTGTGAGCTGGTGAAAGAGTTGCTTTCACGTGAAGGCGTGCCGTTCACCGCGCGCAACGTCGACGAAGACGAGGCGGCGTACGATGCGCTGCTGGCGCTCGGACTGAGGACCGTGCCTGTGACCGTGATTGGCGACGAGCACGTCAAGGGGTTCGACGTCCCCGCGCTCACGCGCGCGCTCGCGGCGTGGCGGTCCGGGCGCTGATCGCCAGCAGGTCCGCCAGCAGCGCGTACGCCGTCTGGGTGAGCCCGCTGCCGCGCTGCACGACCGCGATCTCGCCGACGAGATCGGTGTGGAACACGATGGCGTTCTGCCGTCCTTCGACCGAGGCGAGCAGGTCGTCCTCTGGCAGCTCCTCGAGGCCGACGCGCGCGCCAATCCCTCCAGGGCCTCCAGGACCGCCGTCGATGCGGCCCGCGCGCGCGACGAGCTTCAGCCGGCGGCCTGATTGACGCGCCTCGCGGGCACGCTGGCCCGTCCCCGGCGTAATCCCCTCGCGCTCGACCTGGTGCGGCGTCATGCGCGCGCCGAGCAGGGCGTTGGCGAGCGCAGCCGTCTTGGCGGCGGCGTCCCATCCATCGAGATCGAGCGCCGGATCGGCCTCGGCGACGCCCATGGCTTGCATTTCGGCAAGCGCGTCGGCGAACGCCTGCCCTTCCTCCATCGCGGTCAGGATGTAGTTGGTAGTGGTGTTGACGACGCCGCGGAAGCCGGAGATGTCGACGAGGGGAAGCGTCTCGCGGGCGAGGTTGAAGATCGGCACGCCATCCATGACGGCGCCCTCGAAGAGGAAATGCCGGCCGGCGCGGCGTGCGGCTTCGGCCAGCTCGTGACACGCAAACGCGGCAGGTCCTTTGTTCGCGGTGATGACGTGGGCGCCGCCTGCCAGGCCCGCGCGGACGTGCGTCACGGCCGGCTCTCCACGCGCGATGTCCAGCGTCGTCGTTTCGACGAGCACCAGCCGGCCTTCGCGCGCGGCTGTTGCGCCGCGCGACACGAAGTCGACGACGGTGTCGACGCCGCGGAATGGAACGGCGCGGCCATTCCAGGCGCAGTCGTGATGACGCGTGACGATTCCCGCGATTCTCGTCGCCACGCCCTTCTGTCCGAGCGCCGCCCGCTTTTCGTCCAGCAGGTCGACGAACCGCCGGCCGACGTTTCCGAATCCGACCAGCACGAGCTCGTAAGTCGTCACCCGGCAGTCGCCTGTCGCCTCGCGCTTCGCGCAGGCGGGACAATCGAGACGAGGAGTTCATGCAGGCGGTCGAGCCCCTGTCTCAGGTAGCCGGCCTCCTCGCCGAACCCGATGCGCAGGTAGCCGTCCATTCCGAAATGATCCCCCGGCACGATCAGGACGCTTTTCTCCTCGCGCAGCCGTGTCGCCAGGTCGGTCGAATTGATCGGGTGATGATAGCGAACATAGACGATGGCGCCGGCGTCCGGCGGGGCGTAGCCGAAGAGGGCGCCGTGGCCGTCGAGCCATTCGGCGATCAGCGGGAAATTCCGATTCAGGATCGATCGCGTACGCTCGAGAATGCGCGCCCGCCGCGCCGGCTCGAGCGCCCGGATCGCGAGCGCGTCGCTCAGCGCGCCGGGCGCGATCGTCGTGTAGTCGTGGTACGACCAGGTCGACGCGACGAGTTCTGGTGGACCGACGATCCATCCGACCCGGAGGCCGGGAAGTCCGTACGCTTTCGACAGTCCGCTCGTGATCACGACGCGGTCGCTTCGGCCCCACATCGTCGGCGTCTCGCGGCCGTCGCGCTCGGCGCCGCGGTAGATTTCATCGGAGAGAATCCATGCGCCCGTGCGCCCGGCAATCGCGGCAATCCGGTCGAGATCGGAAGCCTCGAACCGCGCGCCCGTCGGATTGTTCGGGTTGCAGATCACAATGAGCGTCGTGCGCTTCGTCGTCACGCGTTCGAGCGCCTCCGCGTCGATCCGCCAGCGCCCCGCGTCGAATGCGAGCGGCCACTCCCTGATCCGGCCGCCGATCGCGCGCGCCAGGCCCCACGTCTGCATGTAGTTCGGCACCATCATGACGACGTCGTCGTCGCGGTCGACGAGGCGGAGGGTCGTGATGAGATTTGCCTCCGACCCGCCGTTGGTGACCTGAACGTGGGCGGACGTTGCGCCGGGATACAGGCGGGCGATTGCCGCGCGGAGCGGTTCCGTGCCGTTCGACTGCGTGTAGCGGAGACGTTCGTCGAGCAGGGTCCGCTCGGCGTCAGGCTCGTCGACAAGCTCGCCGAGCCGCAGGGGATGAACGCCGCTCTCGGACAGGTTGAACGCCACCTGGTTCTCATAGGTGGACTGCATCCGCTCCATTTCGAAACGTTCGAGCTTCATAGACGGTGGACTATACTTCCGCCTCTTGTCGCTGCCAACGACCCCCGACCTCGCGCGGATCCCCGCCGGCGAATTCCTGATGGGCGCCGGCGACGGCGAAGACGACGAACGTCCCGTCCACCGGGTGTCCCTCAGCGAATTCTTCATCGGCCGTTTTCCCGTGACGGTCGACGAGTACGCGCGCTTCGTCCGGGCGACTGGCTATCCCGCCCCCGCCGTGCGGACGCTGCCGCTGATTACGACCGGAGAGAACGAGGAAATGTTCCGCGAGATGGCGGCGCCGTACGTCTGGAGCGGCGCGCAGCCGCCATCCGGCCAGGCCACTCATCCCGTCGTCCTTGTCCGCCACGATGACGCGGTCGCCTATTGCGCCTGGCTGTCCGACGCGATCGAGCGCCGGGTGCGTCTGCCGACTGAAGCGGAATGGGAGCGCGCCACGCGCGGCGGCGCCGACGGTCAGCGCTATCCCTGGGGCGACGACATCGACCCGTCCCGTTGCAACTATCTGTCCGATGCCTCGGTGAAGCGCCAGCGCGGAACGCGTCCGACCGGGACGTACGCCCCGAACGCGTACGGCCTCTGCGACGTGATTGGCAACGTGTGGGAGTGGGTCTCCGATTGGTACAGCGCCGAGTACTATGGAATCGGCAGTACGCGCGATCCGCGCGGTCCCTCGAACGGCACTCTGCGCATCGTTCGCGGCGGATCGTGGGTCAACGATGACGTGTCGATGCTGCGGTCTGCCTATCGCCACAAGGTGCCCCCCGACACATATGCGTACAGCGTGGGATTTCGCGTGGTGTGCGAACCGTGACGCCGTCTGAATACGACAAGGCGCGCCGGCTGCTGATGAGGCGCGACCCCATCCTTCGGGACGCGATCCGGAAGATCGGCCCCTGCCTGATGGCCGACCGTCAGCGCAAGGATCACCTCACGGCGCTCTGCGGCGCCATCGTCAGCCAGCAGCTGTCGACGAAGGCCGCTGCGACGATTTTCGGCCGGTTCGCCGCGCTGTTTCCCGATGGACAGATCACCGCTGACGGGATTCGCTCGCTGACCGACGTGCAGCTGCGCACCGCAGGGTTCAGCTCCCAGAAAATCGGCTACCTGCGCGACCTCACGGCGCGCCTCGCGGACGGGACGCTGAAACTGGACGCCCTCGACGCCCTTCCGGATGAAGAGGTGATCCGCGAACTGACGTCCGTCAAAGGCTTCGGCCGCTGGACGGCGGAGATGTTTCTCATGTTCCGGCTGCATCGCCCCGACGTGCTGCCCGCAGGCGACCTCGGGATCATGAACGCGATTCAGCGCTTGTACCGTCTGCGCAAACGTCCGAAACCCAAGCGGATTCTGAAATTGGGCGAGGCGTGGAAGCCGTACCGGTCGGTTGCGTCGTGGTATCTCTGGCAGACGCTCAGAAACGAGCCTTTATCCAGAGCAGCAGGTAGCCCAGCCCGATCGCGATCAAAGTCCCGCGCTCGCTGAAGAGTGTTTCGGTCCACGAAAACGCAGCCGCGGCCGCGGCGCGCGACGGTGATGGCGTGGCGCGGCGCACGCGCGGCAGCCAGCGCGGGACGCGGTCCGTGTAGCTCCGATAGACGTCGCCAATACGCTCGACCAGCAGGCGTTCTTCCCATCCGACGATGGCGTGGTACTCGAGCGCAAGCAGCAGGAAGACTATTGGCGCGAGCCACCATAGGCGCGCAGCCAGCGCAAACCCGACCCACAGGAACACGTTGCCGATGTACAGCGGGTTGCGGACCCACGCAAATGGTCCGCTGTCGACCAGCGGCCCGAGGCGCTCGCTGCGCGTGCGCGAGACCGCGCCGATGTGACGCACGCCCCAGAGCCTGACGGCCTCGCCAGTCACGATCAGCACGAGCCCCGCGGCCGGCAGCGCAGTCCCGCCGCGCGGGTTTCCGGCAGGAACCGCCAGAATCGCGAGGGCGATCGGGAGCGGGAGCGCGGTTCGATGCCGGAAGAGCCAGGCGCCGGCCCCCTCTTTGACAGGCGCCGGGCCAGGGTGAGTAGAATTAGGACTAGTCCGGTCGGACATCGATGACAGCGTCAAACGCCTCCATTCTTGATCGCGCTCCCGGCTCGTCCGTGTTCGACATGATCGGCCGGACGCCGCTCGTCCGGCTCCATCAGTTCGAGCGCGAGACGCCGGGTGTGGAGTTGTATGCGAAGGCGGAATGGCAGAATCCCGGCGGCTCGGTCAAAGACCGCGCTGCGGCGCGGATGATTCTGGAAGGGGAAGCGTCCGGGCGTCTGAAACCGGGCGGCGTCATTCTCGACGCGACGTCGGGCAACACCGGCATCGCGTACGCGATGGTCGGCGCGGCGCGCGGATACCGGGTCAAGCTGTGCGTCCCCGAGAACGCCAGCCAGGAGCGCAAGCTGATTCTGCGGGCGCTCGGCGCCGAACTGGTGCTGACGAGTCCTCTGGAAGGCAGCGACGGAGCCATCCGCGAGGCTCGGCGGATCTATGCGGACGATCCCGACCGCTACTTTTATCCCGACCAGTACAGCAACGACGCGAACTGGCGCGCGCATTACGACACGACTGCGCCCGAGATCATCGAGCAGACGAGCGGCCGGCTGACGCATTTCGTGGCAGGACTGGGCACGAGCGGGACGTTTGTCGGCGTGGGGCGCCGGCTGAAGAAGTTCAATCCGTCGATCAAGCTGATTTCCTTCCAGCCCGATTCTCCGTTCCACGGGCTGGAGGGACTCAAGCACATGGAGTCGGCGATCGTGCCGGCGATTTACGATCCCGCCCTTGCGGACGAGGACTTGCGCGTCGACACCGAACGCGCGTACCGGATGGTGCGGCGGCTCGCGCGCGAAGAAGGCATGATGGCCGGCATTTCCTCCGGCGCGGCGATGGTCGCCACGCTGCAGGTTGCCCGACGCCTCGAGCGGGGTATCGTCGTGACCGTGTTTCCGGCCGGCGCCGAGAAGTACCTGACCGAGAAGTTCTGGACGATCGACGACGAATGACTCCGCAGCGGCTGGCGATCACGGGAGAGGTCGATCGCGCGATCCGCGCGCACGGCTGCGAGACGTTTCCGCACGAATGCTGCGGCGCGCTCGTCGGCGCCGGCGACCGCGTCACGGCTGTCGTCGCGCTGCCGAACACCACGGAAGAGGGTCCGCGCCGGCGGTTTCTCGTGCGGCCGTCCGATTATCGGGAGGCCGAGCGGCGGGCCGGCGAGCTGGGGGGCGAACTGCTCGGCTTCTATCACTCGCATCCGGACCATCCGGCGCGTCCGTCGCAGTACGACCTCGATCACGCGTGGCCGACGTTCGCGTACATCATCGTTTCCATCATGGCCGGGCAATCGGAGGCCATGACGGTCTGGTACCTGAAAGAGGATCGATCGAGCTTCGACGAGGGACAGTTGATTTATGCCGAAAATTCTCATCCCGACACCGCTGCGCCCATACACCGATAAGCAGGACGCCGTCGACGCGAGCGGCGCGACGATCGGCGAACTGCTGGCCGATCTCACGCGCAAGCACTCCGGTCTGAAGGCGCATCTCTACAACGACCAGGGCAAGCTGCGGAGCTTCGTCAACGTGTACGTGAACGACGAGGACATCCGCTATCTGCAAAAGGAGCAGACGCCGGTCGCTGCGAGCGACACGGTCAGCATCATTCCGTCGGTCGCGGGAGGCGCGCCCGGCGTCCTCGAGGAACTACCCAGGCTCTCGAATGACGAAGTGAAGCGCTACTCGCGGCATCTCATCATGCCGGAGGTCGGCGTCGATGGTCAGCGCAAGCTGAAAGCCGCGAAGGTCCTGTGCATCGGCGCCGGCGGCCTTGGGTCGCCAGTTGCGATGTACCTCGCCGCGGCCGGCGTCGGCACGCTCGGCATCGTCGACTTCGACGTGGTCGACTTCAGCAACCTGCAGCGGCAGATCCTTCACGGCACGCCGGACGTCGGGCGTCCGAAGCTGCAGTCCGCGAAGGACAAACTGCACGCGATTAATCCAGAGATCGAGATTCAGCTGTTCGAGACGGCGCTGTCGTCCGGGAATGCCCTGAAGCTGTTCGAGCCGTTCGACATCATCGTGGACGGCACGGACAATTTTCCGACCCGCTATCTCGTCAACGACGCATGCGTGCTGACCGGCAAGCCGAACGCCTACGGCAGCATCTTCCGTTTCGAGGGTCAGGCGTCAGTGTTCGCGACGAAGGACGGGCCGTGCTATCGATGCCTGTACCCCGAGCCGCCGCCGCCGGGACTGGTCCCGAGCTGCGCCGAAGGCGGCGTGCTCGGCGTGCTGCCCGGAATGATCGGCATCGTCCAGGCCACTGAAACCGTGAAGCTGATTCTTGGCGTCGGCGAGCCGCTGATCGGCCGCTTTCTGATTTACGACGCCCTGCGGATGCGTTTCCGGGAGCTGAAGCTCCGGAAAGATCCGGACTGCCCGGTCTGCGGCACGCATCCGACCGTCAAGCACCTCATTGATTACGAACAGTTCTGCGGCATTCACCCCGCCGCGCCGGAGCCAGCCATCGTGAACAATGCGACCGAAATTACATCTGTCGAGCTGAAGCAGCGGCTCGATCGCGGCGACAAGCTGCGCATCGTCGACGTTCGGGAGCCGAACGAGTACCAGATCAACCGGATTCCGGGGTCGCAGTTGATTCCGCTGGGCGACGTCCCGAAGCGCTACAACGAGCTCAACCCGGACGACGAGATCGTGGTGCAGTGCAAGATGGGCGGCCGGAGCGCGAAGGCCGCGGACTTTCTGAGGTCGGTTGGGTTCAAACGGGTGCTCAACCTCAAGGGCGGCATCCTGGACTGGATCGACAAGGTTGATCCCAGCCAGCCGAAATACTAATATACGACTAGAGCGGTCGGATATTGAGACGATGCTGAGGCTGTCCAAGAAAGCGGATTACGCGCTCATCGCCATGAAACATCTGGCGTTGCGGGGCGATACCGGGTCGTCCTCGGCCCGCGAGATTGCCGAACTCTACGCGATCCCGATCGAGCTGATGGCCAAAGTGCTCCAGAAACTGGTTCGCCGCGGTCTGCTGGCGTCGCACCAGGGCACGCGCGGTGGCTATCAGCTGGCGCGGGTGCCGGGCCAGATTTCAGTCGCCGATGTGATCCAGGCGATCGACGGGCCCGTGACCGTCACCGCCTGTTCGACGGACGACGACGGGCAGTGCGAGCAGTTTGCGAAATGCAACGTGCGGGACCCGCTGTGGAAGGTGCGTCAGCGCATTTTGTCGGCGCTCGGCGAGTGCACGATCGCCGATTTGGCGTCGGACGTGCCGCCGCCGCCGGCGGCGAAGACGGTACTTGTGACGCGTAGCGCAGCAATGTAGCGCGGGTCTTGAGACCCGCGAGAGAGAATCGAATGAGCGTAAAGCTTCCGATTTACATGGACTATCACGCGACGACGCCGGTTGACCCGCGCGTCCTCGACGCGATGCTGCCGTACTTCACGCAGCAGTTCGGCAACGCCGCGAGCAGGAATCATCCGTTCGGCTGGGAAGCCGAGGAAGCGGTGGAGAAGGCGCGCAAGCAGATCGCCGACCTCATCGGCGCGAACGCGAAGGAGATCGTCTTCACCAGCGGCGCGACGGAATCGGACAACCTTGCGATCAAGGGCGTCGCCGAGAT
>DASQHH010000179.1:0-1535 GCA_035632195.1 Vicinamibacterales bacterium | reverse complement strand
CGCGGACCGAATCTCCATCTGGGCGTTGTGGACGAAGGCGGTCGAGAAGCGGCCTTCGAAGACTTGGTCAGCGCCTTTGAACCCCGCCTCGACATCGCCGCGCTTCTGGCTGATCGGCACCGCTTCGTTGCGGTTGTTCAGCGACAAGTTGCCTTCGGGCCAGATTTTCACGGCGTCCGGCTTCAGCGCGGCTTCCTGGTCGAGCACGTGCTCGAGGACGTCGTAGTCGACCGCGATCAGCTGCAGCGCCTCTTCCGCGGTGTGGCGATCGACGGCCGCGACGGCCGCGACGGGCTCTCCGGCGAACCGTACCGGATTGTTGAACGCGTACCGCCGCTGCTTCGTATTCTTCTTGACCTCGTCGCTGTACTGCTGGCCGCCGGCCACACTGCCCGCGCCCCACACCACGCGGCAGTTCTCGTGGCTGATGACCGCCTTGACGCCCGGCAGGGCCGCGGCCTTCGAGGTGTCGATCTTCAGGATGCGCGCGTGCGCGTGCGGGCTCCGCAGCACTCTCGCGTACAGCATGCCTGGCAGCTGGATGTCGCCGGTGTATGCGGCCTTCCCCGTCGACCGTTCGACAGCGTCGATCCTCGGTGTGGCATGGCCGACGGTCTTCAGGGCGGCAGCACGAACGGCGAAGGTACTCTGGAGCGCGATGGCTTCAGCCGAGCGCTCTCCTGAAGGCCTCGCACTCCCGACTACGGCAGCGACGTAATGGTTGTAGTTGGCGCAGCGGCACAGATTTCCCGTCAGCGCCGCGCGGACATCGTCCGCCGTCGGGTGGGGGTTTGTGTTGAGAAGCGCCTTCGCGCTCATCAACTGCCCCGATGTGCAGAAGCCGCACTGCGGCGCGTCGCGATCGACGAACGACTGCTGCAGCGGGTCCAGCTTGCCGTCCGTGATCAGCCCTTCGACGGTCTGAACGGATTTGCCATCCGCCCACACCGCGAGCTGGCTGCAGGAATAGACCGGCTTTCCGTCGAGCAGCACCGTGCACGCGCCGCATTCGCCGCGGTCGCAGCCAATCTTCGTGCCCGTCAGCTGAAGGTGATCGCGCAAAAGCTCGACGAGCGTCCAGCGATCCTCGACATCGGCCTTGCGCGCGGCTCCGTTGACCGTCAGCGTGATGGACGTGCGCGGCGCGGCCGAAACGGCGGACGCGGACGCAGCCCGCTGTGTTGCCGTCTGCGCCTTCAGCGACGGCGACACCGCCGCGGCTGCCAGCGCGGCGCCCGTGCCTTCGAGAAACCTGCGGCGGGTGATCTTTCGCTTGCCCATGGACTCCTCCAGCAAGCCGGAACGAAGCCTGGATTATTTCACGAAACTCTGGCCGCGGTGGCCACCACGGCCTCCAGTTCAGCGCGCAGCGTCCGCGCGTCGCCCGCCAGCTCGAGGCCGCGCCGGGCGAGGGCTTCCGCCTTCCGGGGATCCCGAAGCACCAGCGCCGCCCGCGCGAGATGCAGCGCAATCCGCGCCTCGCTGGTCACGTGCCCGGTGAACGCGCGCAGCAGGTCGTCGACCGGCTCGGCGAG
>DASQHH010000178.1:0-5529 GCA_035632195.1 Vicinamibacterales bacterium | reverse complement strand
CCACGATCGGTACAGCGCCCAGCGGACTTCCGGCTTCGACGCGCTCGTGGCGATCGACGGTGCGGCCGCGCGGACGGCGCGCAGCGCGCGGTGCCCGAACGATCCGACACACACGCGATGGGCCGCTCCGGCGCGTTCGATGACCGCGATTGCCGCGCGCGCGAGAGCCGCCGTGTTCTGCTTCAATTCGACGATGAGGCGGACGCGCGGGTGCCGTTCGAGAACGTCGGCAAGCGTCGCGACGCCGGCAGCGCCGAGCTCCTGCGCCGTCCTCCCGGCGACGGGTCCGCCAAGCGGCGTCGTGCGGTCGAGTGTCGCGTCGTGATGCACGACGACGACATCGTCGGCCGAGAGCCGGACGTCCAGCTCGAGACCGTCGGCGCCGAGCACGACCGCGTGGTCGAAGGCGGCCATCGTGTTTTCAGGCGCGAGCGCCGCGCCGCCGCGATGCGCAAACACGAGCGGGCGATCGGCGGCGAAGAAAGGATGCACAGGAGCCAGAATCGGACGACTATAATGCGGGCTCCGCCGACGGAGGTTCGTGTGAGGATTTCACCAGCGATTCTCGTCGCCGCCTGCGTGGTCGCCTACCTCGGGGCGGCGCCGTGCGCTCAGAGCGGATTCAAGTCCGCGTCGGCTGATCCGCCCGGGACCTACCACGACCAACGGGCCGAAGACCTCTTCACTCGGGCGCGCATCGGCATTTCCGGCGGCCCGGGGGGCATCGCGCGCCTGCAGGGGTTGCGCCTGACCGGTCACGCGCGGATCGCGACCGCCGAAGGGACGATGGCCGACGCGTCGACGGAAATCCGCATTCAGCTGCCGGACAAGTACCTCCGGATCGACACTGGCACGTTCGGCCGGAGACTGGCCGGGTATGCCGGCACGACGTCGCTGACGCGCACCGAGGACGCGGACCATCGCGTCGTCTCGGATCCGAACGATGCGCAGACGGTGGCGACGGCTCGCTTCGAGCTCGCGCGGATCATGCTCGGATTCGCGACGTGGATCTCCCACGAAGTCGCGGTCAAGCTCTTCACGCAGGATACGCCGGTGACCATCTCCGGACCGACCGATCCGCTGGGCGTCGACGCCGTCAGCACCGACGGCAGCGGTTTCGCGGCGCGCGTCATCATGGACGCCAGGACCCGGGTGCCGGCGCGCGTCGTTTATTCGAGCAGCCGCGGCGCAATGACGATGACGATCGTCGAGCGGCGCCAGGCCGGCGGCTACAAGCTGCCGTCGCACATCACGATCAGCGCCGGCGACCGCGTCGTGGACGACCTCAGCTTCGACGACATTGCGGTCAATCCCAAATTCGCGAAGACCGATTTTTCGAAATAGTCCGCTCGGCTGAAGCATCGCGCTCGGCCTGGCCGGAGCGCGAGGCTTCAGCCGAGCGACAGAGTAGAATCGGCGTATGGTCCCCAGAACCCTTGGCGAGCTGCGGCAGTCGGGCCGCCGTTCGCGTCCGATCAAGGTCGAAATCCGCGAGAACCTCGTGCGCAAGCTGCAGGCCGGCGAGACGCTGTTCCCAGGCATCATCGGCTACGACGACACGGTCATTCCGCAGCTCGTCAACGCGATCCTGTCGCGCCACAACTTCATCCTGCTGGGCCTGCGCGGCCAGGCGAAGAGCCGCATCCTGCGCGGCCTCGTCGATCTGCTCGACGAGCAGATGCCGGTCATGCCCGGCTGCGAGATCCACGACGACCCGCTCGCGCCGCTGTGCGCCGCCTGCCGCGCGAAGATCGCGCGCGACGGCGATGCGACGCCGATCGCGGCGCTCTCGCGCGAACACCGCTTCGTCGAGAAGCTCGCCACGCCGGACGTCACCATCGCCGACATGGTCGGCGACATCGATCCGATCAAGGCCGCCCAGGCGGGGCTCAACCTGTCGGACGAGCTGACGATGCACTACGGGCTGCTGCCGCGGGCGCATCGCGGCATCTTCGCGATCAACGAGCTGCCGGACCTCGCCGGAAAGATCCAGGTGGGGCTGTTCAACGTGCTGCAGGAGGGGGACGTCCAGATCAAGGGCTATCCGATCCGCCTGAAGCTGGACGTCATGATGGTGTTCACCGCCAACCCCGAGGACTACACGGCGCGCGGGAAGATCATCACGCCGCTCAAGGACCGAATCGGATCGGAGATTCGGACGCACTATCCGGCGACGCGGCATCACGCGATGGCGATAACGCAGCAGGAAGCCTGGACCGCGCGCGCGGGCGAGCCGCCGGTCGAAATCCCGGGGTACGTGCGCGAAGTCGTCGAGGAAATCGCGTTCCAGGCGCGCGCCGACCGCAAGGTCGACAAGCGATCCGGCGTGAGTCAGCGTCTGCCGATCACGACGCTCGAACTCGTGGCGTCGAACGCCGAGCGCCGCGCCCTCGCCAACGGCGAGCCGGTCGCGGTGCCGCGCGTGACCGACGTGTACGCGGCGCTGCCGTCGATTACCGGCAAGTTCGAGCTCGAATATGAAGGCGAGCTGCGCGGCGCCGAGCAGGTCGCGCGCGATCTGATTCGCTCGGCCGTCGGCAACGTCTTCACCGGCATGTTCGAGGGCGTCGAAACGCGGGCGGTGACGGAATGGTTCGATCTCGGCGGCACGCTGCTGATGAGCGACGGCACGCCCGCGGCGGAAGTCATCGCGCAGACGTGCGGCGTCCAGGGGCTGCGCGAACTCGCAGAGCGGGCGGGGGCAGGCAAGGGCGCGTCGGCGCCGGCGGTCGCGTCGGCGATCGATTTCGTCCTCGAGGGTCTCTACGCGCAGAAGAAGATCAGCCGCAGCGACGAGCGCGGCTACATGGCGGCCGAAGCGGCGCCCCGCCGATCCGCGCGGCGCGAGGAACAGAACGTCGAAGAGGAGCTTCGCATTCCGGGAACCAAGAAGAAGTACTACAACTGATGAAGTATCGGTATACGAAGTACACCGGCGACGAGCTCGACGAGCTGGATCTCGAGGATCTGGTCGCGAAGCTCTCGGACCTGCTGCTCTCGAGCGGCTTCGGCAACCCCTACGGCACGGACGAATCCGAACGCACGATGCAGGCGCTGCACGACGCGATTCTGGATGCGCTGTTCAACGGCGGCGTGCTGCCGGAGGAGACGATCGAACGGCTGCTGGGCGACCCGGCCGACGCGGACCAGGGCGACGCGCGTTCGAAGCTGGAAGAGCTGATCCAGCAGATCATCGAGCGGATGGCCGAGCAGGGCTACATTTCCACGCCGCCGGATCTCGAGGCCGAACGGGAACGGCGTCAGGGACGCGGCGGCGGCATGGGACAGGACCCGGGTCCGGTGACGTTCGAAGTCACCGACAAGACCCTCGACTTCCTCGGCTATCGCGCGCTTCGGGATCTGCTCGGCTCGCTCGGGAAGAGCAGCTACGGCCGGCACGACACGCGCGAGCAGGCGACGGGCGTCGAAACGATGGCCGCGCCCAAGCCCTACGAATACGGCGACACGCTGAACCTCGATCCGGCGGCCACGCTGCTCAACGCCGTCCAGCGTCAGCACGAGGCCGGCGAGGACACCTCACGCATCCATGTCACCCACGAGGATCTGATGGTGGCGCAGGGCGAGTACCAGAGTTCGTGCGCGACCGTCCTGATGCTCGACTGCAGCCACTCGATGATTCTGTACGGCGAGGATCGCTTCACGCCGGCCAAGCGCGTCGCGCTCGCGCTGGCGCAGCTGATCAAGACGCAGTATCCGGGCGACGCGTTGAAGGTGGTGCTGTTCCACGATTCGGCCGAGGAGATTCCGCTTGCGGAGCTCGGACGCGTCCGCGTCGGACCGTACTACACGAACACGCGCGAAGGCCTGAGGCTGTCGCGGCGGATTCTCGATCGCCAGCGGAAGGACATGCGGCAGATCATCATGATTACCGACGGCAAGCCATCGGCGCTGACTCAGCCGGACGGCCGCATCTACAAGAACGCCTTCGGTCTCGATCCGTTCATCGTCGCGGAAACGTGCGCGGAAGTGGCCGCGTGCCGCAAGAGCGGGATCATGATCAACACCTTCATGCTCGCGCGCGACTACGATCTGGTGAGCTTCGTGCGGCGCGTCGCCGCAATCTGCAAGGGCAAGGCGTACTTTACGACGCCGTACACGCTCGGGCAGTACGTGCTCATGGATTACATGGACAAGAAGACGAAGACGATTCACTGACATAGCAAGTCAGAAGTCAGAAGTCAGAGTGATGTCCGATCTCCTCCCGATCTTTCCGCTGCCGAACGTGGTCCTCTTCCCGAACGTGTTCCTGCCGCTCCACATCTTCGAACAGCGATACCGCGAGATGACGGCGGACGCGCTGGCAGGCGACCGGCTGATCGGGATGGTGCTGCTGCGCCCCGGCTACGAGCGGGACTATGAAGGGCGGCCGCCCGTCTATCCCGTCGGGTGCCGCGGCGTCATGACGCACGCCGAGCGCCTGCAGGACGGGCGGTACAACATCGTGCTGCGCGGCCTCGATCGCTTCCGGATCGTGAGCGAAAACGGGGAACTCAGCTACCGGCGCGCGGCGATCGAGGTGCTGCACGAGCGTCCGCCCGCCGCCGACGAGCGTCTCACGATCCGTGAGCGACGCTCGAAAATCGAGACGATGCTGTCATCGATTCTCGAGCGCGGAGGAGACGACGCGCGAGGCGAGCCCTCCGGAGCGCGAGGCGAGCCCTCCGGACCGCGAGGCGAGCCCTCCGGAGCGCGAGGCTTTAGCCGAGCGATGCCCGACGAAGATCTGATCCACGCGCTGTCGCAGTATCTCGACCTCGAGCCGCTCGAGAAGCAGGCGCTCCTCGAGCAGCCGTGCCTGCTGTCGCGCGCGCAGTCGCTCGCCGAGCTGCTCGAGATGAAGCTGATGGCTCCGCGCGGCCCCGCCTCTCATTTCGCGCACTGATGCGCCACCGCGCGGCGTTTGTCGCGATTCTGATCGCGTTCCTCGCGGCGCTCGCTGTTCTGTCGACGCCCCGCATGCTCGGCGACAGCGGCGACTACGTGATGATGGCGCGCAACCTGGGACGCCTGCAGCGGCCCAGCTTGTCGCCCGAGGATCTGCACTGGGCGTTCGAGCGCTACCCGGGTGACGTCAGCACGCGTCTCGTCATCCCGCAGTTCACCGGACAGGACGGCCGTCAGGACCTTCCCCACTTCTGGTTCTACCCGCTGCTGGCCGCGCCGTTCGTGCGCGCGTTCGCCGCGATCGGCGCCGATCCGCTCCGGGGATTCACCGCCCTGAACCTCGCGCTGCTCGCGACGGCAGCCATCGTGCTCGCGCGGCGCTATGCGATCCCGGTCGTCGCGCTCGTCGTCGCCGGCCCGATCGTGTGGTGGATCGACAAGGCGCAGACGGAAGTCTTCACGTTCTCGCTCCTGGCGATCGCCGTCGCGCTCCTCGACGTTGCGCCGTGGTGGTCGATCGCGGCTCTGGGCGCCGCGTCGACGCAGAATCCGCCGCTCGCGGCCGCGATGGCGCTCGCAATCGTGCCGGCGGTTGCGGCGTTCGGCTGGAAGGACCGCCGCCTG
>DASQHH010000177.1:0-1802 GCA_035632195.1 Vicinamibacterales bacterium | reverse complement strand
CCTGCTGGCAGGTCAGGCCGGGAGGCGGGCCCGCGCCACCGTTCAGGCTCGCGACAAACCCGGGTTGAGTGCTCCACACGGCAGCCGGATCAGCGCAACCGGAAATCTTGTAGCTGAAGCCGTTCAGGTCGCCCTGGCCCCCCTGGAACTGCTTCTTCTCCTTCGAATACCGGGCGCCCGCCGTGAAGCCAACGACGTCGGTGGGATTCCAGTCGACGTGCGCGTATCCGGCGTAGGAGTCTGTCTTGACGTCATTGAAGTAGTCGTAGATCCACAAGTACGCCGTGTCGAAAGGCACGAAGTCGTGGACGTAGCCGGACTCGGTGAAGTAGTAGACGCCAACGGCATAGTCGAGCTTGTTCGACAACGCCTTGCCGGTCAGCTGGAACTCCTGCGAGAACTGGCGCTGCTCCTGCTCGTCGGACACTTCCTGCATCGACTCCGGCGTGCCGTCGAGGTCCGTGCCGACGTCCCAGATGATCTGGCGCAGTCCGGTGATCGACTTGAACTTCATGCTGTCCGAGACGTTCCAGTCGAACGTCAGCGAGGTTCCCCAGGAGGTGTTTCTCGCGAAGTTCGCGCCGTTGGCGTAGGTGGTGTCCTTGCTCCCGGTCTGCGTGTTGGCGAAGTCCCAGTACAGGCGCGGCGTCGAGCCCGGGTAGATCACGCTGCCGATTCCGTTGGCGCCGAGCGTGACGTACGGTGCGACGCTCGGATATGCGGTCAGCAGCCCCTGCAGCACGGCGTTCGGCACGCCGACGGCACCGGCCCCGCCGAGCGCGGGGACGCCGCCGGTGAAGCCGTTGCCACGGAAAGAATTGGTCGCCGAATTCCACGTGCCGACGCCGAGCGGGCCGCACAGGCCGTTGGTCGTGTTGAACGGACCGGCCAATGCGGAGCTCGGTGTCGTGATGCAGGCGTTGTAGAGATTGCCGAAGATGTTCGGTCCGAAGGCCGCGAACGCTCCTCCGCTGATGAGACCGGCGACACCGATGTCGAGGTAGTTCGACTGATTGGCCGTGGTGACGCTGAGAATCGTGTTCGGCAGGCCGGATTGATCCTCGTGGCTCCAATCGCCGGCGATCGTGACATCGAGGCTGTCGGTCGCATGGATCAGCATCTTGCCGCGCAGTGCCTTCAGGTCCTTGCCGCCGCTTTCGCTCGATCCGTGCGTGCCGGGCGCCTTCGGCATGTCGCCCTGGCCCATCGTCGTGAATGCGTTCTGGGCGCTCTCCGAGTTCCCGGGGTAGGGGATGACGCGCTGCCAGCCATTCTGCGACTGTGTCGAGGCGCTCAGTGTGGTCAGGATCTTGTCGCTGATCGGCATGTCGACCATCAGCTGGGCGTCCAGCCGGTTGAAGCTGCCCGTGGTCAAGGAGCCGACGGCTTTCGCCTCGGTGCCCGGCGTATGGGTCACGATGTTGATCGCACCACCGATCGTGTTGCGTCCGAACAGCGTGCCCTGCGGGCCCTTGAGGATCTCGATGCGATCGACGTCGAGCAGACTCTGGTTGGCGCCGATCGTGCGCGCCAGGAACACGCCGTCGACGTACACGCCAACGCCCGGGTCGAGGTTGAAGGCGAAGTCGTCCTGCCCGATACCACGGATCGAGGCGGAGAGCACTGAACTGTCGCCGGAGAACGGCGAGCCGCCGTCCAGGTTGACGTTTGGCGTCAGGTTCGACAACGAGTGCAGGTCGGTAAGTCCCTTGGACTGCAAACCCTCCGCAGTAAAGGCGGTGATTGCGATCGGGACCTCCTGGACGTTCTGCGAGCGCTTCTGGGCGGTGACGACGATTTCT
>DASQHH010000176.1:0-6780 GCA_035632195.1 Vicinamibacterales bacterium | reverse complement strand
GCTGGCAGGCCGGGCGGCCGCGGCCGCTGCGACACGAGCGCTCACGGCCATGCTGTTCGGGGTCACGTCGAGGGATCCGGCGACGTTCGCCGGCGTAGCGGCGGCTCTGGCGCTGACGGCGATAGCGGCCAGCTATCTGCCGGCTCGCCGGGCGGCGCGCGTCGATCCGATGGAAGCGTTGCGCAACGACTGAGGCGCCGATGCGCGCCCCGGACGACGCTACATGGACCGAAGCCAACGGTCGCTCAGGGGCGCGCGACCTGTTCCAGCTGCTTCAGATGGTGGATCTGATGACCGGCGAGCTGCTCGAGGATCCACTGCACCGTCAGCGCGCCGTATTCGGGATGGGTCAGCGTGGCGGAGCGATCGACGGTTGAGAGTCCCTCGAAAAACGCACGATTCATGGCGGCGATGGCGACGAAGGCATCGACGGCCTCGCGTCCACCGAGCGTGTGCTCCTTCGCCAGCCACTCGTCCTGGTTGAACGACTGCGCAGTGTAGTTCGGCGTCGACGCCGCCATGCGCGCTCGCGTGCCGAGCGCCAGCTCGGTCTGTGCCAGGTGAATCAGAATCTTCCGCGCCGGCCATTTGCCGGGCGCGTACGAGTTCTCGAACTGCGCCGCGGACCAGTTGGCGGTCACCGCACGGATCTTCCGGGGCGTCTCGCCGTACGCGGCGATCGGATCGCGGCCGGCGAGGTCGGACGCGTAGGGATTCGCTGTGGCCACTTCTAATTCCGTATCTCCACCACCGTCCGCGCGCTCCGGTGCGTCTGGATCGTCTCGGGCAGCAGCTTCTTGCTCAGATACACCTTCGACTCCGCATTGTCGGCGGCGTTGCGCTCGTATTTCACGACCTCGAACCGGAGGTGATCGAGAGTGCCGCGCATCTCGTAGAACTTGTTCTTCGTCTTGACGACGATCTCGTCGAAGCCCTGCGCGATGGCCCAGTGCTCCTGCTGCTCGGTCAGCGCGCGGAAGAAGCCCTGTCCGCGCCAGTCGCGCCGGGTGCCGCCAATCCACGTATAGAGGACGCGGCGTCCGTCGAAATGCACGTAGTCCTGGAGCCGGTGCATGAGGTCGACGAGCTTCGGCTCGCCCTCGGGATGTTTGATCTCGTGCGCGACCTTGAACGACACGGGGACGATCGTGCCGGGATCGTCCGGCAGCGGCGCCGTCGCAAGCAGGATCAGGTGCTGGCGGCCAGAGAGCCGGCGGACGATTTCTGAGGCGGTCTTCTTGCGCGGAAACTCGCCGAAGAATTCCTCGATGTACTGAATCTCCAGCGCGCCCTGCTCGAGATCGTACTGCTGGATGTTGTAGCGCACCGTAAAAGACCAGATTGTAGCGCGATATGATGAACCGAGGTGGTCTCGCGGCGAAACTTTCTCCAGTCGGCGGCTGCGGCGGTGGTCGGCCAGCGTCTCGGCCGCCCGCGCGCGTCGGAGTTCGTCTTCGCGCGCCTGCGCTACGAGTCGGGGGACTGGGACTACAACCCGAAGGTCGCCGCGAACGTCCTCGACTCGATCGTTCAATACACATCCATCCCGGTCTACAAGGACGAGGTCGTCATCGGCGCCTCATCGACGGAGCTCCCGTCGTTTCCGTTCGTCTTCATGACGGGCCACAAGCTGGTGCGCTTTTCCGCCGCCGAGCGCGCGTCGCTTCGCGCATTCGCCGACGCGGGCGGCCTGCTCTTCTCGGACGACTGCAACCATGACGTCAACGGGCTGTATTCGAAGTCGTTCGAGCAGGAAATTCGCGCGATCCTTCCCGACAGTCCGATGACGCAGCTGCCATCGACGCACGCGCTCTATCGCAGCTTTTTTCGCTTCAACGGACCGCCGCAGACCTCGCACGAGCTGAACGGCTGGGGCGACAACGTCGTTCATGAGTATCTGAAAGGCGTCGATCGACGGGGACGTCTCGCGGTGTTGTACAGCAACAAGGACTACGGCTGCGAGTGGGACTACGATTGGCGCAACAAGAGATTCCTGAGGGAAGACAACACAAAGTTCGCCGTCAACGTCGTCGTCTACGCGATGACCTAACGCAATCCGCGCCGGCGCCGCGCCCACCATTCAATCGATAGACATCCCGCGAACGGAACGATCCACCACGGCGATCGCATCGGATGATGCTCCACGGGAACGGTCTTCGCCCTGACGGTTTCATGCAGCCATCGATCGAGCGGCGCGAGGTTGCCGGAAACGACGTCGATGCCGCCGTGCGACTGCGACAACGCCGACAGCGGCAGTTGACTGTCACTGACCCTCGTGGGAGCACCCGGGACGAATCGCATCCATGCGCGTTCGGTCCGCCCGCCGTTCGTCGCGACCACGTCGACGCGGTTGGCGCCGGGACGCGCCGGCAGGAGATCTCCGCTGAAGGAACCACGGTCGGAGTCTGGCCAGAGCCGGACCGGCTCGCCGGACGCCAGCGTCGCCGACATCGAAACCGGCTGAGACTCATCGACATCGCGCATACGCACGTGGATGCGGCTGGGATGCGTCACCTCGACGGGCCCGACCACGTCGATTGCGAGCGCGGAACGGACTGCGAGTGCGAGCCCTGCAATCGCAGACTGCCAGAACCGATCGAACTCGACACCGCTCGCCGTCCGGAATCTCCAGGCGTCCATCGCGCCGGATACGAGCAGTCGTCCTTCTCCGCGCGGCAGCGTCCAGACGACCGGCAGGTCGTTCGTCCGCGCCATCGCATGCGCACCAACGGGAGCCGTAGTCAACAGTTCCGACGCATCGATCCGTGGAAGTGGCGGGTCGGTCGTGAGAGCGGCCGGGCGATCTAGCAGCGTCTCGCCGCCGAACGAACCTGGGACGAGCGCCCGCACGGCCGCGGTGTCGGCGCGCGCGTCCGGCAGCACTGCCACCGAGCCTCCCGCGTCGACCATGAACCGATTGAGAACCGCGGCGTCATCCGGCGTCACTGTATCGAGTCCGCCGACGATGACGGTGCGGAACCGGCTGAGATCCGTAGAGCGCACACTCTGCGGAGCCAGCGGCGTTCGAACAGCAATGCCGCGCGACGCGACATCGAGACTCGACACGTCGAACCGCGGATCGCCTTCCAGCGCCCTTTTCACAAACGCCGTCGTCCACGACGGCCGCGCGTCGTAGAACAGCACGGGGAGTCGATCGCCGAGGTCGACGACTGCGCAGGCGGTGGTGAGTCCCCTGTCGCCGTCGATCCCGATGTCGATGAGGTACGGCGGTTCGCCGACCGGCGGGACGTCCAGCGAAGCCCGCCACCTCCCCTCGTCCACCCACGTATGACTCTCGTGAACGAGCACGGCGCGGCCGATCGACGCCGTCAGCGTCGCCGTTCGTCCGCGACTGCCCGCGAGCTCGACTTCGAGATGGATCGTCGATCCCGGCGGCACGCTGCGGGGCGCGGTCAGCGATCGAATCGATCCTGCCGGCCCGCCCGACGAAATGGTCGCGACGCGAGCGGACTCGGGAATGGGCTGCGCCGGATACCGCGCGCCGACGGCGACGATGGCGGCGGCGGACGGGTCGGGACCGTATACGAAGTCGAAGTCGCGAAAGGATCCGCGGTCCAGGTCCGAGATGCGGCCGCCATCTTCCATGAGGACGGCAATTCGCGGCCGCTCGTGGACACCGAGGCTGACGGACGGATCGACGGCCGCAACGAGCGCAATCGCGACAGCAGCCCAGCGCAGCAGACTCATTTCCCGTGCTCCACCAGGGCGCGTCGCAGTCCGGGCGCAAAGTCGACCGGTTCCGCCGGCCCGCCGAGCAGCGTGCGTGCAGTCTCGGCGGTGACGGCGCGGCCGGCGGCCTGAACGTCGAGACGCTGCAGCGCGGTGGCGGCGTCGCGCAGGTTTGCCGACTGCGCGTCTATGCGGAGTGCCTGTTCAGCCAGGATGGCGGCGCGGGCGCGGTCCGGCGCGGCGCCCAGATCGCCTAGCCCCTTCAGCAAGTCCGTGAGCTGTGCTGAGCGACGATTCGCAGGCGTCTCGGGCAGTGCGCGCGTCCATCCGGATGCGGTCGACAGGTCGCCGGTCAGCCGGCGTTTCGGATCCAAGTCAACGCGTGTCGGCGACGCGCGGAGGATGTAGCGATCCCGCGCGAAGGCGCGCTGCAGCGCGACGACCGCGCTGCGCTCGGCCGTCAGGGCGTCGGACGGGTTCGACGCGGTCAGCAGCTTCTCCGCCTGGCTCATCGCAATCGTCGCTGCCCGCAGATCGCTCTGCCCGCGGTTCGCGAGCCGGCCTGCCTGCAGTTCGACCGAGCGCTCCGCCTCGACCTCCTCGTCCTCGATCTCGCCTCCGAGCATGAACACGAACTCCGCCCGGATCATCCGCTGCTCGACGGCGAGGTTCTGCGACGCTTCGCCGAACGTCTGCGCGTCCATTGCGGCGCGCTGCTTCGTAAGCCGCTCCGTCTTGACGATCAGCATCTGCTGGCTGAGCGCATAGCGGGTCTCCTGCTCGGGAAGCGTGAATGCGTCGCCGGCGGCGACGCCGAGCCGGGAAATCTCGATGAAGAATGCGTCGGACGAGGCCGAGCCGTCGCCCGGACGCGCGTCCGCCGCCATCGCCCGATAGACGAGCATGTCATCCTCGTGCAGTCCGAGGTCGGCGAGCGTGCGCGTCGCGGCACCGCTCCAGTCGCGCGCATTCGTCCGCGATACGGTCAGCGGAATCTCGCCTTCGGTGAACTGGTATTCCTCGCCTGACCCGGACACCTTCGTGTAGCGCAGCGACAGCGAGCGCAGGCCGTAATCGTCGGTCGCGCGCGCCGTGAATCCAATCGACGCATTGCCGCTCGAGTACACCAGGTCGCGGCCCGGCGCCGTGATACGCACCGTTGGCAACGCGTCGGGCGAAACGACCACGGGCATTGCTAGTCGTGCTCCGGCGTCGGTGGACACGACGACATAGCCCGTGCGCGCCAGCGCGAGGCGATCCGAGAACAGTCCGGATCCCGTGCGTTCGAGCGTCCGCGCCGCCCCGTCGTGCTCGACGTTGACGCGACCGGCTGCGGCCTCGATCGAAAGGACGGCGACGCTGCCTTCGATCGCCCGCAACTCCGCCGGATCAACGGAGTATGTGTCAGGCACGCCGGTATACGACGGCGCGTGGAGAGTGACCCTGACCGTCAGTGCCGGGCGACGGCCGGCCACGGGCGTGGCATTGTTCGTCGCCACAAGAGTCCTGATCACGCGCGCGCCTTCGCCGCGCGCCATGAAGACGATCGTCCATGCGAGTCCCGCGACGATGGCCGCCGCCCAGACCGGGACTGCGCCGGCGGCGCGCCGAACGTCGAGCGATCGCGTTCGCTCGGACGCGTCCGCGAACACGCGCTCGCGCACCCGATCGGCGGCACTCAGACGGCCCTCGAGCATTTCTTCCGCCGTGATGAAGAGGTTCCGCGCCGCCGGAACGACCCGCTCGAACCGGCCGACGATCGTCGTGCGGGAGATTCGCCGCAGCCTGAGCAGGGCTACGCCGAGTGCCGTAATGATTCCAGCGATCGGCGTAATCGCCGCGGCGGTGGCGCCCCAGGCGATCGCTTCGAGCACGGCGACCAGCCGCGCGCGGCGCAGTCCGCGGTCGACTGCGGCGACGAACACACGCGCGTCAGGCGACACGGCTCTCCTCGCGCTCGGCTGACCCAGCGCGCTCCGTTCCCCTGCGCGATCGCAGCCACGTCTCCAGCCCGCGCAGCATCAGGACGGCAATCCACAGCCACCGTCGGTCATCTGTTCCCACGGTTTCCAATCGTGGCGGCGGCGGCGGCCCGGGCCCGCGCGTCCACGCCTGCAACTGAGAGTCGTGGATGGTTAGCGTCTCGGCTTCGACCGGCACGCGGCGGTCGCCGATCGTGTTGAGCGCATCGCGCGTGATGATCGCCGCCGCCAGCGACGCAGGCGGCGCCGCCGTAATGAGGGTCAGCGCGCCGCCGGCGGACGTGCCGACGGCGAATGGACGGCCATCGAGGGCAACGGCAAGCGGCAGCCACGGCGATTTGGTCAGCCGCTCATCGTTGACACCGGCAGCTGCCTCGTGCGCGACGATGCGGAGGTCGCTGTCTCGCGCGATCGACGCGAGGCCGTCGGCCATCCACGCCTGAGTGACGGCCGACGCGGACGCGATCGTCTTCTCGAAGTCCGGGTCGCCTGCGAATATCACCCGAATCCGCCGGCCTTCGATCGGCGCGAGCACGTGCTCCGAGAGCGCCACGTTCAGCGATGGATCGGCTGACGTCGAACCGGCAGGCCAAAAAGAGGCGAGCCTGAAGGCCTGCCCTGCATGCATCTCAGTCATCGTCGTCGACCGATCGAGCGTCAGCGTCCTCGCGCGCGGGCCCGAATCCGTGAGAATCGACGGCATGTTCACCGCTCGTGACTGAGGGAGCGCACCGTTCCGCTCGAAACGGAGGCCGACGTCGCGGGGCACATTCAGGATGTCTTCTGCGGTCAACGAACCGATCGGAAACGTCGATCGCACAACGATCTCGCGCCGTCCCGGCGGCGCGGACAGCAGCGTTTTCGTCGCGCGCCTAAGCCCCGCCGACAGCTCCGGACCTTCGACGACCACGCTCTGGAGTCGCGCGTTCCACGCGGCCGCACGGCGCGGCGTCACGACGAGCGGGCCGGCCAGCGCCGCGGCGGCGCACGCCAGAATCAGCAGGCGGACGGCCAGCAGCGGAAGATCCGCGAGCAGGTGCCGCCGCATTGCGGCCAGACGTGAGGGCTGAATGAATCGAAGCGTCGGAAACGGGACGCGCTCCGCGCG
>DASQHH010000175.1:0-10694 GCA_035632195.1 Vicinamibacterales bacterium | reverse complement strand
CGTCATGACGACCAGAATCCGTTCGAGGCCGAGCGAGAAGCCGCACGCCGGGACGTCCTTGCCGAGAAACATCCCGACCAGGTTGTCATAGCGCCCGCCGCCCCCCAGGCTGCCGATGCCTTCGACGGCAATCTCCATGATCGCGCCCGTGTAATACGAAAGGCCCCGGGCCAGGCTCAAATCGACGCGGATCCGCCCCGCCGCCGGCGTGCGCTCGGCGAGCGACAGGATCTCCCGCAGGTTGGCGACGGACGTGTCGCCCGGCAGCAGCCCATCGAGGCGCCGGAAGGTCTCCTCCGGGGGCTCATCACCGTGCGCGAAGAACGCGAGGCACTTCCCGGTGGCGGCGGGATCGATGCCGCGCGCGTCGAACTCCGCCTTGACGCCGTCCGCGCCGACTTTGTCCAGTTTGTCGAGCGCGACAAGGGCGTCGTTGTGCTGCGCCGCAAAGACGCCGGCCGCGTTCAACAGCCCGGACAGAATCAGCCGATGATTGAGCCGCACGGTGAAGTCCGCAAAGCCCAGCCGCGTCAGCACTTCGCACACAGCGCCGAGGATCTCGGCTTCGACCGTCGCGGCCGTCGTGCCGATGACGTCGACGTCGCACTGGAAGAACTCGCGGAAGCGCCCCCGCGCCGGGCGGTCGGCACGCCACACCGGCTGAATCTGATACCGCTTGAAGAACCGCGGCAACTGGCTCTGATACTGCGCCACCACGCGCGCGAGCGGCACTGTCAGGTCGTACCGCAGCGCGAGGTCCGCCCCGCCGCTCGACTCGTGCTCGCCGCGCCTGAGTATCTTGAATATGAGCTTGTTGCCCTCTTCGCCGTACTTCCCGAGCAGCGTCTCGATATTCTCGAACGCCGGCGTCTCCAGCGGCTCGAAGCCGTAGCGTTCGTACACGCCGCGGATGACACGGATGACGTACTCCCGCCGTCTGACGTCGTCGGGCAGAAAGTCTCGGGTTCCTCGGGCAGGCTGAACGTTGGCCGTCAAGTGAAACTGAGATCTTACATGTAGTCGAGCCGGTACTGCACGTAGCGGTCGGCGTAGAGCTGGATGTCCGCGATCTCGCTCTGTGTGAGCAGTCGCTTCACCTTCCCCGGGCTGCCCATCACCAGCGACTTCGGCGGCACCTTCATGTTCTCAACGACGAGCGTCCCGGCCGCGATGATGCTGCCGGCGCCGATGTGGGCACCGTTGAGGAGAATCGCGCCCATACCGATCAGGCATTGATGCTCGATCGTGCAGCCGTGGATCACCGCCGCGTGCCCGATCGTCACGTTGTCGCCGATCGTCGTCTGGTGCGTGCCCGTCATCGCGTGGACGACGGTGCCGTCCTGAATGTTGCTGCGTCGGCCGATGCGAATGGTGTTCACGTCGCCCCGCACGACGGCGCACATCCAGACGCCGCTTTCTTCTCCTATCTCGACGTCGCCGATCACCTGCGCGCTGGCGTCGACGAACGCAGTCGGTGCAATTCGCGGGCTGATCCCGCGATACGTACGGATCATTGCGGGCTCGTCGGCCGACGCGGCGTCTGCTGCACGACCGACGGCAGGTTGGCCCGACGGAGCATGTCGTTGAACGCGCCGAGGTCGCGGTTCAGCACGTCGCCGAGCCGCCCCTGCGACGCCTTCAGACGCTCCTCCAGCTCCCTCTGCACGGCGAGCTGCTGGCTCGTCGGCTTGAAATCGCCCGAGTCGATTCCGGATGCGAGATAGCTGAATTTCTGCGCGAGCTTCGCGCCCCAGCGCACGCCGTCCTGCCCACGGCCGGTGGACCGAAGCTCGACGAGCGCACCCTCGGCGGTCATCAGCTTTTGCTCCAGTTCATCCGCGGCGCGCCGCAGCTCGGTGTCCTGAATCAGATTCTTCAGGTTGCGAATCTGACCCCGGACCGTTTCCGTGTTGTTGACGGCGTCAATCGCGGACTCGAGGTCCCTGCGGACTTCGCGCAGAGTAACCTGCTGCGTCGCGATGTCCCCCTCGGTCCCCGCCGAATGCGGATCCTTGCGGACGACGAGCGGCTGCGTGTAGTCGCGGCCTTCGACGGTCAGCTTGACGGTGTACGTCCCGGGCGGCTGGAGAATCGCGAACTCGCTCTGGCCCTCGCGCGTCCCGTCCGGACCGAGCGGGATCTCCTCCGCGTACTCCGGCGGCGTGCGGAACGCCACCCGCTTCGGCGCGGTGTCGCGAAGATCCCAGAACGTGCGGTTCAACCCGGCCGCCTTCGGCACGTCCGTCAGCGTCCGCACCACCTGCCCGCGCGCATCGCTGATTGCAATCGACACGGGCCCGGTCGCCGCAGCTTTCAGGTAATAGTTGATGTCCGCGCCGTACGACAGGTTCTGCCCGACGGTCGGATCTTCTCCACCGCCCGCCTCGCCGGTGATCGCGCGAAAGCGGTATGCCGGCCGCACGGCAAACAGGTGGGCGTCGGCTCCGAGCACCTGCGACGTCATTTCCCGTAGCGGCGTGACGTCGTCCAGAATCCAGAAGCCGCGGCCGTAAGTTGCGATGACGAGATCGTTGAACTGCTCCTGCACGACCAGCCAGTAGACCGGAGCGTGCGGCAGGTTCATCTGCAGCGGCTGCCAGTTGTCTCCGTCGTCGAAGGAAATGTAGGCGCCGTTCTCGGTGCCGGCGTACAGCAGCCCGCGCTTCACCGGGTCCTCGCGGACGCAGTGCACGTAGCTGAGCATGCTCGACGGGATGCCATTCGTAATCTTCTTCCACGTCGCACCGAAGTCCGTCGTCTTGTAGATGAACGGATCGCGGTTGTTCACCTGATGGAAGTCGGCGGACACGTACGCCGTCCCCGCATCGAAATGCGATGGCTCGACGTTCTCGAACGTGCCCCACGGCGGCAGGTTCGGCATGGCCTTCGTGACGTTCGTCCACGTCTTGCCGCCGTCGCGCGTTACCTGGACGACGCCGTCGTTGGTGCCCGCCCAGATGACGCCCGCCTGCTTCGGCGACTCCGCGATCGACATCACGACGCCGGCGTACTCGACGCCGATGTTGTCCGGCGTCAGGCCGCCCGAGCTCTGCTGCCGGCTCTTGTCGTTGAGCGTCAGGTCGGGGCTGATTTCCTGCCAGCTCTGTCCGCCGTCCGTCGTCTGGTGCACGTGCTGGCTGCCGACGTAGAGCTTGTTGCGGTCGTGCGGCGACATGGCGAGCGGCGCGTTCCACACGAATCGATATTTCAGATCCGCGGGCGGCCCGTTCGCGTCCTCAGGCCAGACCTCGACGTCGCGCAGCAGCCGCCGGCTCTCTTCGTACCGCGTGACGATGCCACCGACGCTTCCGGACCCGGACGCCGAGGACCACACGATGTTGGCATCGACGGGATCGGGAATGGCAAAGCCGCTCTCGCCGCCGCCGACGGTGTGCCACATCGACCTGGGGATCCCGGCGCCGAATCCACCGAAGCCGCGTCCGCCTTCGCTCGTCCGGCTGTTGCTTGGACCGCGGTACGACGGACCGTCCTGCTTGTTGCCATAGACGAAATACGGAACCTGATTGTCGACTGTCACGTGATAGAGCTGTGCGATCGGCAGACGCACGTGATTCCATGTCTTTCCGCGGTTGACCGAGATCGACACGCCGGCGTCGTTCGCGACAGCCATGCGCGCGGCGTTCGTCGAGTCGATCCACATGTCGTGGTTGTCGCCGCCTGGGCTCTCCAGCCCGGCCGGCTGCGTCAGCGTCTGTCCCGCGTCGATCGATTTGCTGAACGACGCCGTCATGTAATACGTCTCGTTCTCGTTGTCCGTCGCGACCGCCATCCGGGAGTAGTAATGCGCGCGGCCCATCGCATTGCGATCCGTGTTGATCATCCGCCAGTTCGCGCCGCCATCCTCGGTGCGCCAGATCTGCCCCTTGTCGGTCTCTTTGCCGTTGTCCGGCACGCCGTCGCCGGTCTCGATCAGCGCGTAGACGCGATTGGGATTGCTGTGCGCGATGGCGACCGCGACCTTGCCCACGGGCTTCGCCGGCAGGCCGTGTCCGGTCAGCTTCGTCCACGTCGCCCCGCCGTCGCGCGACATGAACAACCCGCTACCGGGGCCGCCGCTCTCGCGGCCCCACGTATGGATCTCGAGCTGCCACATCCCCGCGAACAGGATCCGCGGGTTGCCCGGATCCATCGCCAGATCCGAGCAGCCGGTGTTCTCGTTGACGAACAGCACACGATCCCACGTGCGCCCGCCGTCAGCGGTTCGGAACACCCCGCGCTCCGGCTGCGGACCGTAGGCGTGGCCCAGCGCGCATGCGAGGACGACGTTCGGGTCGGTCGGATGAATGATCACGCGCGCGATGCGGCCGGTCTTCTCGAGCCCCATGCGCGTCCAGGTCTTCCCCGCATCCGTCGACTTGAAGATCCCTTCGCCGACGGAGATGTGGCTGCGGATGAACGGCTCCCCGGTGCCCGCCCAGACGACGTTCGGATCCGACGGTGCGACCGCGAGCGAGCCGATGGACGAGACGCTCTGCGCGTCGAAGATCGGCTCCCAGTGGATGCCACCGTCGCTCGTCTTCCAGACGCCGCCGGACGCGGCGCCCGCGTAAAACGTCAGGGGATCGCCGGGTACACCGGCGACGGCGTCAGTGCGGTTGCCTTCCGGGCCGATGTAGCGCCAGCGCAGGGCGCTGTAGATGTCAGGAGATGGCTGCGCGCTCCGGCCTTGTGCGAGCAGCGCGATACCCGCGGTTGAGGATGCGATGATGGCGAACAGGAGCTTGCGCATGGCGCGTCACCTCAGGAGTGACGCGCACGCTACTCCTCGCTCAACGGCGAGTCAAGATCACCGACCGGGTGTCTTCTCGGGCAGCTTCGCTCTGAACGAACCGTCGTCGAACCGCTCGCGGTACGGGGTGTGGCAGCCGCCGCAGGCCTGCGTGAGCTGGGCGACGTTCTTCTTCGCATCGTCCCACGCGCCGCTCGAGATCTCGCGATCGATCGACTCGACGAGCACGCGCGCGTCGAGCGCCTTCTTCGCGGCGTCCGGCACCGACTTGCTCTTCCAGAACGCTTCCGTGTCGGTGAACGCTTTCTTGAGCAGCGCGATGTTGTCGGCGGTGTTCTCCATCTTCGACCCGTCGACCGAGGTGCGCAGCCCGGCGGACGCGGGGCCGACCTTCTTCATCGTGTCGTCGAGCGCCTTCTCATCGGCCGTATACGGCGGCGGTAGACGCATGGCGAGATCGACCATCGAGCCGTTGACGACGACTTTCGCGATGACAACCGGACGCCCCTTGTATTTTTCCACGACGTCGGGAGCGAGGTCGAGCTGGTAGTTCTTGACCTTCTTGGCGATCTCCGCCGGGTCGAAGCGCAGCACCTCGCCGCCGACAGTGACGTACTTGTCCTGCTCCACCGGCGCGTTGAGGATCGGCGCGAGGACGAGCACGTCTTTGATCGTGCCCTGCGGCGCCTTCGGCGACACCGTCGCGCCCGCCGGCTGGTGCTGGACGATGAGGAACGCGGACTTCGAGAGAATCTGCTCGACCGACGCCGTCACCGTCACGTTCTCGCCGATGAGCGGGTCCGGATTGCGCGCGAGCGACGCCGCCGATGTCGGCACGTACGGCTTCGCCGCCGGCACAGCGCCTCCGCGGCCACCGCGTCCCTCCTGTGCACCATCCGGAGGTGCGCCCCGCTGCCCGCGCTGGGCCTGCGCGCCTGCGACGGCCACCGACACGACGAACGCGATCGCGAAAGATCGCTTCAGCATGACACGCACTTGTGCGAGTTCTTGGACCCGAGTTTCTCGAGCAGCGCGACGGTCGCCGGGAACGGCGACACGCGCTGCACCGGTCCGTTGGCCATGTCGGCGACGGTCTGGCCGCTGCGCGCGACCGCGGTCACGTCAGCGCCCTTCGAGATGAGATACAGAATCATGTCGTTGTCGCCGCGCGCCGCCGCGTGGTGCAACGCCGTGTAGCCGTCGTTGTCGCGCGCGTTCACGTCCAGGCCGAGCTCTTCGACCAGATACTTCACCGACGGCATCCAGCCGTCAGGAGCGTGACGATGCGCGTTGCCGGCGAAGCCTTCCCCGTACTCCAGGCCGGCGGCGGCGTGCAGCGCCGTGGCGCCCGGACCGCCGTACGGGACCGGCGGCGCGGGATTCGCCACCGGCGCGTTCGTGCCGTCGACGCCCGGACCACCGCCCTGAGGCGGACCGCCGCGCCGCACCGGCCGCGGCGGCGCGATCGTCGGGATGTTCGGGTCTGCGCCGTAGCTGACGAGCAGCTTCATCGCCGCGATGTCGGTGCCGTACGCCGCCCGCCAGAACGCCGTCGAGCCGGACGTGTCCGCCAGGCCGCAGTTGCGGTTGCCGCAGCCGCTGTAGACCAGGTACCAGGGATGCGTCCGCAGCCGCGCGTTCGGATCGGCGCCCGCGTCCAGCAGCGCTTTCGCAACGTCGAGATACGTCGCCTTCTGCCGCTCCATTTCCTCGGGCTGCGGGAAGCGCGTACGCGGCTGCCATTCGGTGTTGATGACCGCCCACAGCGGCGTGGCGCCGTTATCCTTCGCCGCGATGTTCGGATCCGCTCCGTGCGCAATCAGGAACATCGCCACGTCGAACTCGCCGTTGATTGCGGCCATCAGCAACGGGCTGGCGCCATCGCCCGCGCCGACCTGATTGATGGGCGCGCCGCCGTCGACGAGCGCGCGGGCGGCGTCGAGGTTGCCCTGGCGCGCCGCGTGCAGCAGCGCCGTCAGGCCGCCCTTGAACGCGACCGGCGGATTGATCTCTTCGGGATCGAAGTTGTTCGCGGCGCTCACCTGCGGCGCGTTGGGGTCGTCGGGGGCCGCGTTGGGTTGACGCGGCGGCACCTTGCCCGTGCGATACAGCTGCCGCGCCGCATCGTACGCGGCCTGCACCTGGCTGGGCGTCGGGTTCTGGCCCTTCGGAACCGACTCGTCGAGGATCTTCTTCTGCAGCTGGCCTGCGGCGCGATCCATCGCGAGCTCGTGCGCCACGTCCAGCGCCTTCGACGTCACCGTCGCGTCCGCCTTGTGCGCGAGCAGCGCCCTGATCGCGTCGGGGCGATTCTGCGACGCCGCGAACATGAGGGGCGTCTGGCCCCACTCGGACTCCTTCGCGTTGACGTCGGCGCCCTTTTCCGCGAGCGCGTTGATCACGTCCGCGCTGCCCGCGAGCGCCGCGAGATGCATCGCCGTCACGTTGGTCGTCGTCGTGCGGGCGTTCACGTCGGCGCCGGCCTTGAGGAGCGCCCGGACGACCGCGCCGCTTCCCGCCTGGGCGGCGAGGTGGAGCGGCGTGTACTGACCGATGCGGGTGACGGCGCCGACGTTCGCGCCGGCATACAGCAGCATTTCGGTCATCTCGACGTCGCCGCGCTCGGCGGCGAAGTGCAGCGCCGTCATGCCGTCGCCGCGCGCCGCTCCGACGTCGGTGCCCTGCTTGAGGAGGCTGCGCACCGCGTCGCGGTCGCCGCGGGACGCCGCGTCGGCAAGCGGCGACGTCGATGTCCCCGGGGCCGCGCCGAGCAGTGCGGTCATCCCGAATACCGCGGCCGCTGTGACGAATCGACTCATTCTCATGAGAAACACACTCTTTCGAGCTACGCCTTGAGCGAGAACTCGCCGGTGCTGTCACCGAACTGTTTGATGTCATCGACGCCCAGCGTGTGCAGCAGCGTGAGCATCACGTTCGCCATCGGCGTGCCGTCCTCGGCCTTCAGGTGCACGTTGCCCTGCAGCGCGCCGTTCGCCTTGCCGAAGAGCACCAGCGGACAGCGGCGATGGTTGTGGATGTTCGGGTCCGCCATCGGCGAGCCCCAGATCACCAGCGACTTGTCCAGCAGGCTCTTGTCCCCGTCCATCGTCGTCTTCATCTTCTCGAGGAAGTAGGCCATCTGGCCGACGCGGAACTTGTTGATCTTGTTGAACTCGAGAATGCGCTCCTGCCGGTTGCCGTGGTGCGACGCCGGGTGGAACGGCTGCTTGCTCTCGCATTCCTGGAAGACGCGGTTCTGCGCGTCGCGGCCCGTCTTGAACGACATGATGCGCGTCATGTCGGTCTGGAGCGCCAGCACCTGGATGTCGAACATCAGCTTCATGTGCTCGCTGAACGAATCGGGCACGCCCGCCGGCGCCTCCGGCAGCGCGCGCTGCTCGCCGCTCGTGTTGCGCGCTTCGACCGCCTGGATGCGGCGCTCGAGCTCGCGGACGTTGTCCAAGTACCTCTCAAGACGCTGACGGTCTTCCGGTCCGAGCTGTTTGCTGACGCGCTCGACCTCGCCCGTCACCCAGTCGAGGATGCTGCGCCGCGTCACCTGCCGCGCCTTGCGGTCCTCGGCGTTCGCGCCGGCGCCGAACAGCATGTCGAACGCGACGCGCGGGTCGCGGATCATCGGCAGCGGCTCGTTCGGCGACGCCCAGCTGATCGTGTCGGTGTAGGCGCACGAGTAGTTGTAGGTGCAGCCGCCCGCCTGGTCGAGGTTCTCGATACAGAACTGCATCGACGGCATCGGCGTGCCCTGCCCGTACCGCTGCGCGTACAGCTGGTCAAGAGAAGTGCCGGCGAACAGATCCGAGCCGTTCGTCTGCTTCGGATGCGACTGCATGAGGAAGACCGCGCTCGATCGGAAGTGGTCGCCGCCGATTTCCGGCAGGTTCAGCGCTTCGGCATTCCGGACGTCGGTGTTGCTGATGATCGTCATCGAGTCGCGGAACGCCTCGACGGTCTTCAGCGGGTTGTCGTTGACGAACGTGAAATCACGCCCGGTCTTCTCGGGCGCATAGAGGAACTGGCTCGCGCCCCAGTTGTTGCAGCCCGCGAGGCCGTGGACTTCCTCCACGCAGATCAGCCGGGTGCGGTCCGCCGCCGCGGCTCTGGCGCTCTTCGACAGGAACCCTCCCGACGGGACCATTGCGTCCAGGAACGGCAGCGCCACCGTGACGCCCATGCCCCGGAGGAAGGTTCTGCGCGGGAGATGTTTGCCCGTAATGAAGTCCATTCGCGGTCTCCTTTTATCGCGGCGAACGCCCGCTCGCCGCGTTGTCCGTCGTCTGCGCTTCCGCCCGCTTCATCTGGAACGCGTCGCTCTTGATCACGCCGAGGATGAACGCCGACATCTTCAGATTGCTCGCGTCCGCCTGCTTCACGATCGCGCGGACCGTCGACATGTCCCAGTACTCGACGCGGCGCCCGAGCGCATAGGCGAGCAGGTTCTCCGTGAACGTGCGCACGAGCGGCGTCGGCCGTTTCATCAGCGCCGCCAGCAGCTCTGACGGCGTCGAGATCTCGGTGCCGTCGTAGAACGTGCCGCGCGTGTCGAGCGGCTGTCCGTTCTCGCGCACGCGCCACTCGCCCGTCACGTCGAAGTTGTCGAGCGCGAGGCCGATCGGGTCCATGAACTTGTGGCACGACGCGCAGGTCGGATTCTTCCGGTGGATCTCCATCCGCTCGCGCGTCGTCAGCATGCGCCCGTCCTTCGACTCGCCCGTCTCGTCGAGGATCGGCACGTCCGGCGGCGGCGGAGGCGGCGGTGTGTTCATCAACACTTCCATCACCCACTTGCCGCGCAGCACCGGCGACGTGCGGTTGGCGAGCGAGGTCTGCACGAGGATGGCGCCCTGGCCGAGGATGCCGCGCCGCGTGGCATCGGGATAGGTGACGCGGCGGAACGTGTCGCCGCTCACGCCCGGGATGCCGTAGTGGCGCGCGAGTTCCTCGTTGACGAACGTGTAGTCGGCGCGGAAGAGATCGAGGACGTTGCGATCCTCGTGCACGAGGCTGTTGAAGAACAGCTCGGTCTCCTTGACCATCGCGTGCGCGATGTTGTCGTCGAAGTTCGGATACAGGTTCGGGTCGGGGTGGACCTTGTCGATGTCCTGCAGCCGCAGCCACTGCGCGGCAAAGCGCTCGCCGAGCGCGTCGGATCGCGGATCCGCGAGCATCCGTTTCGCCTGCTTCTCCAGCGCTCCGGACGCGGACAGCTTGCCCGCGTTCGCCAGGGTCTGCAGCTCATCGTCGGGCACCGTGCCCCACAGGAAGAACGACAGCCGCGACGCGAGATCGGTGTCGCTGATACGGTAGCTGCTGCCCGCCTTGACCGTCACCGGCTCTTTCTCGAGCCGGAAGATGAAGTAGGGGCTCGCGAGGACCGCCTCGAGCGCGGTGCGCACGCCCTCTTCGAACCCCGCCTGCCTCGCGCCTTCTTCAAAGAACGGCATCAGGCGATCGAGTTCGGCCGGCGTCACCGGACGCCGGTACGCTTCGGTCGCGATGCGCGATACGATCTGCTGCGCGCACGGACGCTCTTCCTTCGGCAGCGTCGGCCGGCACGAAAAGATCTTCTCGCGCGCCGGCGTGTCGGAGATGCCGGTGATCTTGTACGGGCCCTTGACGACGAGGTCGCGCAGGTGCGGCAGCGTCGTGATGCCAGGGCCGCCGGACCCGCCGCCCGCGAACGACCAGTCGTGCGGACGAATCAGGTCTTCGTACGGGCCGTCGACGCGCTTGACGAAGGCCGCAGCGACTTCGTGCTGTCCGGCGCGGACCAGGATCGGCTCGGTGCGGACACTGCGTCCGCCGCGGCCGTCGGCGCCGCCGGCCGGTCCGGTCTCGTACTCGAGCAGCGCGACGCGCTCGCCGTTGATGGAGACGTCGACGTCTTCGAACCGCGCGTTCGATCCGGACGTCAGCGAGACTTCGA
>DASQHH010000174.1:0-16631 GCA_035632195.1 Vicinamibacterales bacterium | reverse complement strand
TGAACATCGTCGTCGCCGACTCGGTCTGGATCAGGCCAAAATTGGTCGTCGGGACGAGCGTTTGATTCTGGAGCCACACCTGCGCCAGCAGCATCGTGCCGCCGAACGTCACACTGTGTTTATCGTGAATCCACGTCGCGTTGTCTTCGACGACGCGGGTGCCCGCCTCGCGCGACGATTGGCCGGTACCGAGTCCCGGATTCGTGAGCGCGAACCCAGTGCCGCAGCACGCGGTACTGAAGCTGAGCCCGTATCCGTTCTGGTTCGCGACCCCGCTGTTGCCGCTCCACATCGACGGCGTCAGTTCAGGCGAGAAGTACGTGGCGCCGCCGGTGCCGCCGACGCGGAATTCGTTGACGAGGTTGGCGCCGAAGGTCGACCGCAGCGATTCAGACGTCGTCCAGCGCGTCGACTGCTGGCTGCCCGTTGTGGCGAAGCCCGGGAACGGCAGCTGCGCGTTGTTCGTCGTGTCCGGCGTCGAGTTGATGTGGCGGTAATTCATCGACCCGGTCAGACGATTGCTCTGGTTCACCTCGTAGTCGATGCGGAACGTCGGCGACGGGTTGAAGTTCGTCGTCGGCATCGACCAGGTGTACTGTGACGTGAGCGGGTTGCTGAGGGGCGCGATCGTGCCCTGCGACTGCGACGCGGCGGTGATGTCCCCGAGGACTTTCGAGACCGTTGGATCGAGCGTCGCGAGCTGGCCATTCGCCGCCGCGAGCTGCAGCAGGTTCACGGATCGGACGCCGGAGCTGCTGTTGTAGCTGAAAGTGCCGGCGGCAGCCTGCGGCGTCAGGATGACGCGCTGCAGCGTGCTCGCGGCCGGCTGCCGCAGCTCTTCGTAGTTGAAGAAAAAGAACGCCTTGTTCTGCTTGATCGGTCCGCCCTGCGCGAAGCCCTGCTGATACTGCCGCAGCTTGTTCTTGGGCGCCTTGCCGGTCGCGGGATCCGGCGGCAAATCGCGGTTGCGGAACCAGTCGTTGGCGTTGAGCGCGTCGTGGCGGAAATACTCGTACGCGGTGCCAACCCAGTTGTTGGTGCCGGACTTCGTCACGAACTTGATCTGCACGCCGCCCTGACCCGTGGAATCCGCCGTCGCGCCGGCCGTCGTCACCGTGACTTCTTCAGTCGAGTCGAGGAGCGGAGACAGACGGGCAAAGTAGCCGTCCGACGTCTTCAGGTAATTGTCCTGGACGTTCATGCCGTCGAGCGTGATGTTGATGGCGCTCTTCGGCAGGCCGCTGACCGTGGAGTTGCGCGCGGTGCCCGCCGTATTGAAGCCGGCGAGCGACGTGAGCGAATCGAGCGCGTTGCGGCTGGTGAGCGGCAGGCTCTGAATCTGCTGACCCGTCAGGTTCGTCGCAATGGCGGGCGAGCTGGTCTGCACGACCAGCGCGCTGTCGCCGACGACCGTGACGTTCTCCTCGAGCGCGCCGACCTGCAGCGTCACCTTGACGTTCGCCGGGATCGACGCGTTCAGCACGACGTTGGAGAGAATGGACGTCTTGAACCCCATGAGCGACACCGTCACGGAGTACGTGCCGCCGGGCAGGGACGCGACCGTGAAGTCACCACCGGATCCGGATACGACGTTGTATTTCTCGCCGGTGCCGTTGTTCTTCACTTCCACGTTGGCGCCGGGGATGACGGCGCCGGATGTATCGGCGACCGTGCCGGACAGCGTCGTAAAGAAGCTGCCCTGGGCGAATGATCGGGACGCAAAGGAGAGGACGAGCGATGCTGCGAGCAGCATCGAGACGAACCGAGCTCTCATTCCAAAATCCTCCCTGAAGTGACAACCGCTTACAAAAGACTAGGGAGGTTAGAGTGCGGCCAAGGCAGGCGTCAACGGCAAATGCGAAAAATGGATGACGCCGAGGTGGACTCGATTCAAGAATCCGGTCGGGGACAGCCGGCGTCTCCGCAAAAGGACGGTTCATCCGGAGGAATTCGGGATTTTGGCCGGTTTTCACGGTCCTGCGCCGGGCATGTCCTTTGATGGAGTGACCGTCGGTCGCGTCGAATCAACGGGGTGCGTAACTTCAGGCAGGCGCTGGCATCGCCGCATCCCGTGCACCATTCACCGATTCGGCGCGATCACTCGCGCGGTTCTTGTGACGGCAGCCGGCGCCCGAGGGGTGAGCCGAGACGATCGAAGTACTCGTAAGTGGCGCGCGAGATGTCGGTGATGGCGCGCTCGCCCTCGGCTTCGTCTTTCAGATACGACGTCATCACGCAAAGAATGTAGGGACGGTTCTTCGCGAACACGATGCCGGCGTCGACTCGGACGCCCTCGAGCTCCCCGGGTTTGTCCGCCGTCCGCACGCCGGCGGGAAGCCCTCGCCGCAGGCGGCTCTCTTTCGGCTTCTCCAGCAGCGTAACCGCATCGGCGTTCTTCGACACGATTTCGAGCAGCCTCGCGAGCTCGTCCGGCGTCGACACGTTCTCGTCGCCCCGCCGCGCGGCCGCGGCATCCATCATGTGCCGCCGGAGCAACGTGTGCGCCAGTCCGAGGGACTTCATGCGCGCCGTGATGTTCTCCATCCCGAGGCGATCGATCAGGACGTTGGTCGCCGTGTTGTCGCTGAGCGTGACCATCAGCGTGGCGTAGTCCAGGATCGACAGCGTCGGCGTTCCCATCTGCACGAGCACGCCCGTGCCGCCCACCGCCTTGCCGCGGTCGAGCGTGATCGTCTCCGCGAGGCGGACCTTCCCCTCCTCGGCCTGCTTGAACAGCTCGTACACGATCGCGATCTTGATCGTGGACGCCGTCGGGAACGTCTCGCCGCCCAGGTGACCGACGCGATCGCCGGACGTCAGGTCGAGAACGGCGTAGCCGACCACGCCGTCGACGCGGGACGCGATCTCGTGCAGGCGCTGCTCGAACTTCCCCTTCAGTTCCGCCTGATTCGGCGTCAATTGCAGGGCGACGATGAGCGGCAGCAGTACCGTCATGCCGTGATCCGCACAACGACAACTGTGGTGTCGTCGTTCGCCGGCGTGTCGCCCCGGAAGTCCTGGACCGCAGCGAACACCGCGTCGACGATTTCCCTGGCCGTCTTCTCACACGTATCGCGCGCGATGGCGAGCAGCCGCTCCGATCCGAATTCGCGGCCCAGCGCGTCGTTCGCTTCGGAGGCGCCGTCGGAAAAGAAGATGAAGACGTCGCCCGCGGCCAGGTCGACGGTCACCTCGTCGTACGTGGACGAGGGAAACGATCCGAGCGGCACGCCCGGCAACGTGATCTGTCTGGCTTCAGCCACTCCGGGGGCCCCGCGGACTTTGCCGCGACAGTGGATCGGATACGGCAGTCCGGAATTTGCCATCGTCAGGGTTCGGCGCTTGAGATCGAACAGCGAGTAGCAGAGCGTGCAGTAATACTCCTCGAGCTGCCGCTCGTACAGAATCATGTTGGTCGCCGCGAGAACCCCCGCAGGCGTGCCGCGGACGCTGGTATACCGCCGGCGGAACGTCCGCGACCGCACGAGCTCGGCCGCGAACGCGCTGTAAAGCGCCGCAGGCACGCCCTTTCCGGACACGTCCCCGACGGCGACAACGAGCGTGGTCGATTCGGGCGCGAGGAAGTCGAAGAAGTCGCCGCCCAGCTCGCGCGCCGGCTCGAACCGCGCCGCCACGTCCACACCCTTCATGCGCGCCGGCAGTTCCGTCGGCAGAAACGCGGTCTGCACCCGCTGCGCGAACCGGATCTCCTTCTCGAGGCGATCCTCGTTGGCGCGGATCGTCTCGTACAACCTCGCGTTCTCGATCGCGACCGCCGCCTGGCTCGCGAGCAGCGTCAGGATGTCGACGTGGCTCTTCGTGAAGGCGTCGATCTCCGGGCTCTCGAGGTCGAACACGCCGATGCAGCGCTCCTTCACGAGCAGCGGGATGACGAGCTCCGACCGAACGTCGTCGACCACCTTGATGTAACGCGGGTCGGCGTGAACGTCGGGAACCATCACCGGCTCCTTATGGAGCGCGGCATAGCCGACCAGCCCGGTCCCGACCTTGACGCGCGGCAGCGAAACCGCGTCGCCGTAGCGGACGGCGACCTTCGCCTCGAGTTCGCCGGTCTCTTCGTTGACCAGGAGGATGCCGAAGGTGCGGTAGTCGATGACGCGCCGCGTGAGGTTGGCGATGCGCGTCAACAGCTCGTCGACGTTGAGGATCGCGCCGAACTCGTGGGCCACGCGCGCGAGCGTCTCCAGCGTGCTCGTGTAGTCGCGCTCGTGCTCGAAGAGCTTCGCGTTTTCGATGGCGACCGCGACGTGCGCGCCGAACTGGCGCAGGATCTCCTGGTCCGCTTCCGTGAACGCGTCGCGCGCATCGCTCAGGAGATTCAGCGCGCCGATGACGCGCCCCTTGCGCCGCAGCGGCACGACGAGCTCCGCGTTCGATCCCGGCACCGCTTCGACGTAGCGCGGATCGGTGTGCACGTCGTTGACGAGAATCGGCTGCCCGTCCGCGACGGCGGCGCCGACCAGTCCGTGGCCGATCGGCACGCGCAGCGTCTTCGCGGTGGCCTCCGGGTAGCCGACCGAATACGCAATCGTCAGTTCGTTCGTCCTCGGATCGAGCAGGTACGCGGCGAACGCCGTGAACTTCGTCAGCCGCGCGATCAGATGCGGGATCTTCTGCAGCAGCTCGTCGAGATCGAGCACCGACGCCACTTCGCGCCCGAGCGCAAAAAGCGTGGTCAGCTGTTCTGTTGTATTGGCGGATGTCACGTGTCTAGGAGCCGAGCCTGCTCGGCCCGGCGGCGAGCCCGCTCGTTACACTCAAGTATAATCGCTAGCTCCGATGGATCTCACGCTTCCGCTCGATCACGCCGCGATCGAAGCCATCCTGCCGCACCGCTATCCCTTCCTCCTGGTCGATCGCATCACCGAACTGGAAGTCGACAAGCGCATCGTCGGGATCAAGAACGTGTCGTTCAACGAGCGGTATCTGTCGCAGTCGCCCGGCGGACGCCCGGTCCTGCCGCCGACGATCCTGACGGAGGCCGTCGCGCAGGTCGGCGCGATTCTCGTGCTCGCCAAGCCCGAGAACCGCCAGCGCATTCCGTTCTTCGCCGGCATCGAGCGCGTGCGCTACCGGCGCCCCGTCCACCCCGGCGACGTCCTCGTCATCGAAGCAAATGTCGTCCGCCTGCGCAGCCGGATGGGCCTGCTCAAGGGCAGAGCGACGGTCAACGGCGTGACGGTCGCAGACGGATCGATGACCTTCGCCCTCGGGCCCGCCGCCGGCGCCGCAGAGTAAGCAACCGCAGAGAGCGCAGAGACCGCAGAGTCATTTATGGCGGGAAGCAACCGCAGAGACCGCTGAGATCGCAGAGAAATTCGGTTCGGCGGTTGCTTTAACGCAGGACGAGCAGCACTGAACCGATCTTCGCCCCGCGCGAGAGCCAGACCGCGGCGCGCGAGTCGGGTCTGAAGTATCGATACGCGTCCAGCACCGCAGGGGCGAGGACGACCAGACCGATGACGCGTTCGTCGATGCCGATGGTCGACATGCCGCGCGTATCGCGCTCGGCGGGACCCGCTCTCGCGAACGCCACGAACCCGTACCCGACGGCATTGAGGACGTTGAACGCGAACATGCCCTTCGTCAGCCACGACTGGTCGGCTTTCCGCGACAGCAGCCACTCGTCGGTCGCCTCCTGGACCCAGAAGCCGGCGGACGAAATCGTGAATTCCTCGCGGGGCGGCATGCCGCTGCGGTGCGTGACGGCGAAGAACGGGAACGGACCGAAGCGGATGCCCTCGAGCCGCGGCTGAGCATCGAACACCGCGTCGAAGACGAGATGCCCGCTCTCGTGGAGCGCGAGCGCGAGGACGCCCCCTCCAAGAAACTTCACTGTGTCGGCGGCGACATGCTCATTCGGCTGAGCTGGCGGAACGGCTGAGTCCTGCGCGCGCGCCGTAACTCCGCATAAAAAGCACAGAAGCCCGAAGACAAGAACCCGTCGGGCTGCGGCACCCAAGTTGCAGCCTCCGCGCCGGAGGCTGCGCATGCTGGAAACCATTGCGATTATCCTGATCGTGCTCTGGCTGCTGGGCGTGGTGAGCGGCTACACGCTCGGCAACTTCATTTATGTGCTGCTCGTCATCGCCATCGTGCTGTTCCTGGTGCGACTGGTGAGCGGCAGGCGCGTTGTCTGAGAAACGACGTCAGGGCTGAGAGCCGAGTGCTCAGGGCCCTGACACTATCCGCTGTCAGATCCGCCGCCTCGAACGAGCGCCATCCCTGCGAGCACCACTCCCGCCGCAAGCATCATCCGCAGATTGAACGGCTCGTCGAGCACGACCGTCCCCAGCGCCACCGCAATCACCGGATTCACGTACGCATAGAGTGACACGATCGCGACCGGCAGGTGTTTCAACGCATACGCGTACGCGCTGAAGCCGATGACGGCGCCAAACACGATCAGGTATGCGAGGGCTCCGCCGCTGCGCACCGTGAACGACAGGCGCGCGTATTCGCCGTGCACCGCTGCGGCCGCCAGGAGCGTCAGGCCGCCGAACATCATCTCGAACGCCGCAGTCGCGATCACGCTTTCCTGCTTCGCGACGCCGTGTCCGCGCCGGCGTGAATAGATCGATCCGATCGCCCAGCCGATGCACGCGATCTGCGCGGCGGCCACGCCGCCGAGAAACGCCCGGCCGCCCTGCACCTGGAGGATCTCGGGGCCCACCAGCAGTACGATCCCGGCGAAGCCGACGACGAGGCCGGTGGTCCGCCGGGCGCCGAGGCGGTCGCCGCCGGGCAGCAGCGCGTCGAGGCCGACCATCCAGAAGGGCGAAGTGGCGACGAGCACCGCCGTCAAGCCGCTCGGCACCGTCTGCTCGGCCCACACGACGCCACCGTTGCCGAAGCCGAGGAGCAGCAGGCCGAGGAAGGCCAGCGACGGCCACGCGCGCGGGCCGGGCAGCGGCTTGCCCTGCACCGCGAGACCGACGGCGATGATCGAGCCCGCAACGAGATAGCGGATGCCGCCCATGACGAACGGCGGAACCGTTTCCAGCGCGATGCGAATCGCGAGATACGTCGTGCCCCAGACCACGCAGACGATGATCCACGCGACGTAGGCACGCAGCAGCGGGTCTGGAGTTGGAGGCGGCTTCAGAGCGATTCAGAGTCCCACAAATCGCCGCGAATCGCGAATCCGGCCCGTCAGGCGGCTGCCGTTTCTGCGGAGAGGCGGACGCAGTTGCGGCCCTGATCCTTGGCGCGATAGAGAGCGGCATCGGCGCGCGCGATCATCGCGTGACTGTCGACTTCGGACGGCAGCGCCACAGTGACGCCGAAGCTGGCCGTGACGTGCAGCGTCTCGTCCTTCCACGCGATGGTCATGTCCTCGATCTCGCGCCGCAGCGAATCAGCGACGCGCTTGCCGCCTTCGATTGGCGTCTCAGGCAGCAGGACCAGAAACTCCTCGCCGCCGTACCGGCACTTGAGGTCGCTGCCGCGCAGCACGTCGCGCATGCGGTTGCCGACCGCCGCGAGCACCGCGTCGCCGCACAGATGGCCGTAGTGATCGTTGACGTTCTTGAAGTGATCGAGGTCGAACATGATCATCGTCACCGGCGTCTGCGACCGGCGCGCGCGCCGCAGTTCGACGTCGATCACGTCGAGCGCGTGCGTACGGTTGAAGCAGCCGGTGAGGCCGTCGCGCAGGCTGTTCTCGCGCAGCTCGTGGAACAGCTGGACGTTCCGCAGAGCGATGGCCAGCATCGCGCTCGCGGTCGCGATGATGCGTCTTCCGGCTTCGCTGCCAGGTGACGAACCTTGCGGAATGCCGAGCACGCCCATCGCTTCGCCGCCCGCGATCAGCGGCACGCACAGATGCCCGTCGGTCGTGATCGGATCCGTCCGCCAGGCGCCGGCCTCGGGACCGAACGCGCCGTCCGCGATCTTCTCGTGCGCGCGCTCGAGCGCGCGGCGGTTCTCGGCCGTCGATCCGTCGAACGGCTGCCAGTGCCCTCCCGTCCGCAGCAGCACCCACATCTCCGTCGAGCCGATGATCCGCGGCAGCTGCTGCACGACGACGTCGCGGACCGATTCCAGATCCAGCGACCGCGCGAGCGACTCGCCGAAGTTGACCAGCCGCTCGAGCTCGCCGGCCCGCGCCTCCGCTTCGTGCGCCAGCGCCTCGGCGGCCAGCGCCTCGGCCCTCGCGTCCTGCCGCTTGCGTTGCTCGTGAAAGATGTAGACCAGCGTGAGGATCAGCAGCGCGGGCGCCAGCGCCAGGCCCGTCCGTCCCTCGGCCTCGCGCGCGAACGTGATGGCGTAGTGCTCGATCGGGCGCGCGAAGATGACAATCAGCGCGACCGCGAGCCCGCCGATCAACGTGCGGTCGCGATGACCGACGACGCCCATGGGATGGCACGATTTTACTGAAAAGGGCTTGCGGGTAAAATGACTGAGGCATGGGACGCAAGTCTTCCGCGAAGGCGCAGGCGAAATCGGCGCCCGGCATCTCTGGCCCGAACGACACGGGCTCGTCGGGCGCGTCCGGCGGCTCGGGGGGATCGTCGCCGCTCAAGATGCTGATGATCGCGGGGGGCGTCATCGCAATCGCCGGCGCCGTGTACGTCCTTGGCCCCCGAAACACGCCCCAGGTGGCACAGGCGCCCGGCACGGCGGCCGCGCCGGTCGCACCCGTTCCCGAGTCGGCGCTTCAGGGACCGCACCCTCAGGCCAACCTGCCGCCGCTCCCGTTCGACCCGGAGCCGCCCGCGCGATCGCCGGAAGTCGTCCGCGCCGCGTATAAATTTGCCGCCGAGCATTCCGAGGTCCTCAGCTACGTGCCGTGCTACTGCGGATGCGAGCACAGCGGCCATCGCGGCAACGAGGACTGCTTCGTCACCGCGCGCGACCAGAAGGGCGACGTCACGGAGTGGGAACCGCACGGCATGACTTGAGCGGTCTGCCTGGATGTCGCGCGTGACGCGATGCAGATGTACGCCTCCGGCGCTTCGGTCAGGGATATTCGCGCGGCGAACGAGAAGAAATGGAAGCCGTCGTTCCCGAGCTCCACGCCGACGCCGCCTCCGCCCGCCGCCAAGTGACATAATCGCCGCGTGGATCGCAGAGCGTCCGCGTTTGCACGACTGTTCGAAGCCGTGCACGAAGGCGTCTACATCGGCACGATCGGTCCCGACTCCAGCTCCACCATCGTTGCGAATCCGTACCTGAAGCTCATCTTCGGCTATTCGAGCGAAGCGCACGAGAAAGACGTCCGGCCCTTCGATCACGATCGCTTCATCGATCCGCAGGCGCGCGTCGCGCTCGTCGAGCGCCTCACGACGGACGGTTCGGTCAACGATTACCTGCTCCGTCTCCGCCGCGCGGACTCCACCGCCATCTGGATCGAGCTGACCGCGCGCGCCGATCGCCCTTCCGCGTCCGGCGTCGTCCGCCTGGAAGCGCTGATCCGCGACGTCAGCGAGCGCAAGAAGCTGGAGGATGAGACGCGCGACATCTACCACCAGCTGCTGCAGGCCGAAAAGATGGCGGCGCTCGGTCAGACCATTTCCGGCGTCGCGCACGAGCTGAACAACCCGCTTGCGACGATCCTCAGCTGGGCCGAACGGCTGTCGGAGCGGCCGTCGCTCGACGATCCGGTCCGGCGCGGGCTCGAGACGATCCTCTCCGAATCCGAGCGCGCGGCGCGCATCGTCCGCAACCTCCTCACGTTCGCACGCAAGCGGCAGACGACCCGCGCGATGGTGGACATCAATCACGTGATCCGCGAAACGCTGGCACTGCGCGCGTACGAGCAGCGCGTGACCAACATCGGCGTCATCGAGGCGCTCGCGGCCGGGCTGCCGCAGGTGTTCGCCGACGGACACCAGGTGCAGCAGGTCCTGCTCAATCTGATCATCAACGCCGAGCAGGCCATGCTCGCGTCCCACGGCCGCGGCACCATCGTCGTCCGCACGTGGCAGGACCAGGACCCGGAGACCGTCGTTCTCGAGATCAACGACGATGGTCCCGGCATCCCGCCGGAGCTGCAGCCGAAGATCTTCGATCCGTTTTTCACGACGAAGGAAGTCGGCAAGGGCACCGGGCTGGGGCTGACCGTCGCGTACGCCATCGTGCAGGAGCACGGGGGACGCATCCGTCTGGAGTCGCGCGGCGAAGCGGGGGCGTCGTTCTACGTCGAGCTGCCCGTCAGCGGCGCGAAGCTCGGGACCACGCCGCATCGCGGAGACCAGAAGACCGCGGTCGAAACCATCGCCGGCGCCTCGATCCTGCTCGTCGAGGACGAGGCGAAGCTGGCCAGCGCCGTCGCCGACGCGCTCGGCGACGCGGGCTACATCGTCGAGCACGCGGCGGACGGCGAGCAGGCGCTCGGCAAGATCGCCGAGCGCGCGTTCGACGTCGTCATCTGCGACTTGAAGATGCCGCGGCTGGACGGGAAAGCATTCTACCGGCAGCTGTCGGAGTCGGCGCCGGCGATGACGAAGAAGATCGTCTTCGTCACCGGCGACGTCGCGGGAACCGATGCCGAGCGGTTTCTCGAAGAGAGCGGCTGCCGGTGGCTCGCGAAGCCGTTCCGGCTCGGCGATCTGCTGCGCGCGGTATCAGCGACGCTGTCGTGATGCTAGATGACGGATTGCGGAATTCAGATTGTGGGTTTCGGACGTCCTCAATCAACAATCAATCCGCAATCTGCGATCCGCAATCCGCAATACAGCGTCACCGCGCGGCGGCGACGGGGGCGCCGCGTCGGCGCGCGCTGATCTTGATCGAGGTCTTCGCGACGGCCATGCGCTTTTTCGTCGCTGCCTGATACGGCAGTACGACCGCGTGCGGCTGCGCGACCTTTTCCTGAGTGACGGTCGGATCCGCTTTGACGGCAACGGCCGCGGCCACTCTCGCCATCGACGGCTTCTTGACGGCGAACGCGAGCAGCTGCCGCCGCATCTCGGCGACCTTCTGCGGATTCATCTCGCCGAGCGCTTCGCGCAGGCGGCGAATCGCGCGTGCATGCAGCTGCGACACGCGCGATTCGTTGACGCCGATCGCGGCGCCGATCTGCTTCATTGTGACTTCGCCGTAGTAATACAGACCGATCACCTTGCGCTCGCGCCAGGGCAGCGACTGAATCGCCGCACGGACGCGATCTTTCGTCTCGTTCTTTTCGTAGGCGGTATCGGGAGCGTCGGGCTCGGACGGAACCAGCGCCGGCGGCAGCGAGCTCTCGTCCACGTGCTCGCCGGTGGCGAGCGGCGATGTCGATTCAATGGTGTTGATGCGGACGATCGCGCGGGACAGGCGCTTTTCGTCGGACCCGACGCGCGCCGCGAGGTCGGCGAGCGACGGCTCGTGCCCGAGCTCGCGCCGCAGCGCCTCGCGCGCCGCGTCCAGCTCGCGCCGCTGGCGGCGGACACCGCGCGGCCACGCGTCCTTGCGCAGCGCGTCGATAATCGCACCGCGGACGCGGCGTTCCGCGAACGTCTCGAACTTGATGCCGCGCGCTTCGTCGAAGCGGTGCGCGGCGTCGATCAATCCGAGGACGCCGTCCTGGACGAGGTCGCCGATGTCGATCGAATTCGGCATCGTCGCCGCCATGCGGCGCGCGAGCGCTTCGACGAACGGCAGTCCGGCCACGATCCGGCGGTTCTGACTGGCGGCAACTGGCTGCGAGCGCATTCGTGTCTCCCCCCGGCGACCGTTCCCGGTCGTGCCGGCGGTTGCGCGATATCGCAACGGCGGTACCAACTGCCGAGGTCTGTGTCCAAGTACTCGGCACACTGTACAGTCATATTCCCGTAAACATCTGATTTACTGCATCTTAGTATGAGTGTTCTGTCTCGAAACCGAGCCATAGAACTCGGTCATCCCACCGCGAAAATCGTCAAAATATTGACGATATAGATGAGCTCGTCGCCAACATTTTGACGCATGTACTACGATTTTCGCGTACGAACGCGACGCAGATTTTGGGGGTCTGACTGGGCTCAGAGAGGGGGCGGAAGGTGGTCGGACCCAAGTCGGACGCAGGTCGGAAGGTGGTCGGACCTAAGTCGGACTCAGGTCGGACGTGCGTCGGAGACGTCTCGGAGGTGGGCTATTGCGACTCGGCGGTCGCGGTGACGCCGCGGCGGATTTCGCCCGCGGTCGTCATCGCTTCGAGCGTGCTCGCGACGATTTGCGCCGCGCGCGCGCGGTTCATGTCGTCGCCGGCCTTCGCTTCCAGCAGCTCGGCGTGCGCCAGAATGATTCCGAGCTGGTTGTTCAGACGATGGAAGAGGAGCTGCATTGCCGGGGTCTCTTCCATGGACTTCTTCGCCCGCAGCTCCTCGACGCTGACGGCACCGTGCATCAGGCCTGGTTCCGCCCTTCCGCCTGCCACATCGTCTGAACGGCCGGACGATGAGCGTCGTTCGGATCCCGCCACAGCGTGTCGACGAAGATGCGGACCGAACCGCCCGCAGTCCGCACGTATTCGATCTTCCCGCTCGACAGCCAGTTGTAAATCGTCCGGCGGCTGACGCCGACGAGCTCACAGGCCTTCATGATCGAAATGGTTTTGCGTTCCACGAGTTCTTGCCTCCGTGCGTAATTATCGGAAGATGGCAAGCCCGGGATTAGGCTGATCTTCCGACGTGTACCATTTTTGAAATCGGGACGCGCCGCTCGTGGCCGCCCCACTTGTGTCAAGATATTGGCGCTGCCGTAAATGCCAGACAGCGTTAAACATCTGCTCCTTGTCGAGGACGAAGCGCCCCTCCGACAGGCCATTGCTGAGCAATTGGCGGACCGGGGCTACCACGTCGAACAGGCCGCTTCGGGCGAGCAGGCCATCGCGCGCCTTGCCGACTTCGCCTTCGACGTCATCGTCACCGATCTGCGCCTCCCCGGCGTCGACGGCTCGTTCGTCCTCGAAGCCGCCGTCGAGCGTTATCCCGACATCGTCGCCATCGTCGTCACCGGATTCGGCACGGTGAAGGACGCCGTCGAAGCCATCAAGCGCGGCGCGTGGGACTTCGTCAGCAAGCCGTATCAGATCGACGAGCTGCTGCACGTCCTCGATGCCGCGCTCGAGCAGCGCCGGCTCAAGTCCGAAAACGCCTATCTTCGCGCGCAGCTCGAAGAGCGGTACCGCTTCGAGGGGCTTATCGGCAGGAGCCGTCCGATGCTGCGCCTGCTGCAGCTGCTCGAAACGGTGGCGCCGACCAACAGCACCATCCTCGTCACCGGCGAGACCGGCACCGGCAAGGAAGTCGTCGCGCGCGCCATTCATCACAACAGCCCGCGGCGGCAGCAGCGCTTCATCGCGTTGAACTGCAGCGCCATCCCCGAGACGCTTCTCGAGGCCGAGCTGTTCGGCCACGTGCGGGGCGCGTTCACCGGCGCCGTCGGCACGCGCCAGGGGCGCCTCGAGCAGGCGCACAAAGGGACGCTCTTCCTCGACGAAGTGGGGACGATGAGCCCGGCGCTGCAGATGAAGCTGCTGCGCGTCCTGCAGGAGCGCGAGTTCGAGCGCGTCGGCGACTCGCACACGATCAAGGTCGACGTCCGAGTCATCGCCGCGACGAACAGCGACCTGCGGACGATGGTGTCATCGGGCCAGTTCCGCGAAGACCTCTTCTACCGGCTCAACGTGATTCCCGTGGGGCTTCCCGCACTCCGCGATCGCCGCGACGACATCCCGCTGCTCGCGCAGCATTTCGCCGACCGGTTCGCAGGCCAACGGGGCGGCAAGGCGGGACTCACGATCGCGCAGGGCGCCATGCGCCGGCTGATGGCCTATTCGTGGCCCGGCAACATCCGCCAGCTCGAAAACGCCATCGAGCACGCCATCGCGTTCAGCGGCGCGCGCGCGCAGATCGACGTCGGCGATCTGCCCCCGGACATCCAGCACGGCGGCGAACAGGCGATGACGTCGCCGGTCAACCTGCCGGAGGACGGCATCGACCTCGACGACTTCATCGCGAACGTCGAGCGGCAGCTGATCGAGCGGTCGCTCGAGCGCACGGGCGGAAACAAGGGCCAGGCCGCGCGGCTGCTGGGAATCAAGCGCACGACCCTTGTCGAAAAAATACGGCGCCTGGGCGGCCTCCAGGGGCCGCCTTAGGCTATAGTCCCCTCACCGCTCGACACCGGTGAAAGACATGCCACGAAAACCGCGCATCGACGAGTCGCTCGGGATCGCGAAGCAGCCGCCGGGACCGAAGTCGGTGATTGTCTTCGTGCCCCCGCGGGGATCCCTGGAGTTCAGGGAGGCGAAGACCACGCCGCTGCCGAAGGCGGCGACGTTGAGCGGCGCCCGGCTCTCGGGCGCGAGCGGCAATTTCGTGCTCGGGCTCGGATCGCATCGCGTGGGCCGGGCCGACGACACGGCCGTGACCATCCGCGATCCCCAAGTGTCGCGCTACCACGCGGTGCTCGTGGTTACGGGCGCGAAAGCGACTGTTGAAGACCTCAAGAGCGCCAACGGCACCTTCTTGAACACCCGACGCCTCCAGAGCGACATCGTGGAAATTCATTCGGGAGACGTTCTATGCTTCGGCTCGGTTGAACTGACGGTCGAGCTTCAAATCTGAGCCGTTTCGTAAAGCGCAGCACGGTTCGAACCGAAAAGCCGTATGGATTTGTCTGTTTTCCCGCGATGCGCCCGCTGACCAGGTCGCCATGGGCATGACCGGCGTGCGGCTCAGGCCGGTCGGCGAGACCCAGGGCCCCGTGTCCCCGATCGAGCTCGGGCGCGGCGACACAAAAACGATCGGCCGATCGAACCAGGCCGATATCGTCCTCGACGAACCGAGCCTGTCGCGCCTCCACGCCCGCATCTCCATTACGCGCGACGGCGTCGCGGTCGTCGAAGATCTCGGCAGCACCAACGGCGTGTTCCTCAATGGATCGCAGCGCCGCTCCGGCAATCTGAATGCGGGCGATCGGGTGAAGCTCGGGTCCGTCGAGTTCGAGCTGGAGGAGATCGCGGGCGCGGAGCCGCCGCCGCCGACCGAGGACCGCACCTACATCCGCGTGCCGATTCCCGCGGCCCCGAAGGCGGTCAACGCCGACGCCATCAAAGCGCTGCTCGACACCAGCAAAGAGCTGATGGCGTTCACGGACCTGCAGGGGCTGCTCGATCGCGTGCTCGATCGCCTGCAGAACATCCTCACGCCGGACCGGTCCGCCATCCTGCTGATCGACCAGACCACCGGAGAGCTGATCACGCGCGCCGTGCGGCCGGCGGGCGCGTACACGTCGGTGTCGGACTTCGCGAGCGCGACCGCGGTGCGCCAGGCGCTGAACTCGAAGGAAGTGCTCGTCTCGTACGACGCGCGCGCCGACTCGCGGCTCGCCGACGCGCAGAGCATCGTGCTCGCCGGCGTCCGCTCGACCATCGTCGTTCCGCTGCTCGGGCGGTCGGGAGCGATCGGCGCGCTGTACGCCGATCAGCTGCTGACGTCAGGTGGTTTCACGCCGGACCACGTGCAGTACGCCGGGGCGTTTGCGGCGCACGCGGCGGCGGCGCTCGAAACGGCGCAGCTCTACGAAGACCGGGAGCGGATGTTCCGGCTCACGCTGGAGGCGTTTGCTAAAGCCATCGACGCGCGGGACCATTACACGTCCGGCCACTCGGAGCGGGTCACGAAGTACACGCTCGCGCTCGCAAAGACGATCGGCATCAGCGGCGCCGAGCTCGAGATCATCCGGCGCGCCGGCATGCTGCACGATATCGGCAAGGTGGGCGTCCCGGACAATATTCTGTTGAAGCCCGGCCCGCTCGAGCCGACCGAGCGCGCGATGATGGAATCGCACGTGACCATCGGCTACTCGATGCTCCACGGCCTGCCGTTCCTCACCGAGGCGCTGCCGTCCGTCCGCGGGCACCACGAGCGGTGGGACGGCAAGGGCTACCCTGACAAGCTCGCGGGCCTGGACATCCACCGGCACGCCCGGCTGATGGGGGTCGGGGACAGCTTCGACGCCATGACCTCCGCGCGTCCCTACCGCAACGCGCTGCCGATGGAAGAGGCCATCAAGCGCGTCCACAACGACCGTGGCAAGCAGTTCGACCCCGAGGCGGTCGACGCGTTCGACCAGGTCCACAAGGAATTCAACGAGATCCGCGAGGCCGGCCTGGAACAGGTCCGGATCGCGACCAGCGGCACCTTCAAAGCAGTCAAGTAGTTCACCTGTCAAGTCGTTAAGAATCAACTATTTACGGTCTGATTTCGCCGTTACCAAGCCTCTTTTCTCCGTTCCCTCGGCTCATCTCTCCGTAGCGGACCTTCATCCCTTCCGTGAGCGACTCGGTTTGTTACTTCCCCTCGTTCATCTGTTCCGCGAGCTCCCTCGTTTGCTCCGTCAGCTGACTCGTTTGTCGCGTTAGCGACCAAATCTGTCACTTCCCGCCATTCATCGGTTTAGCGAGCTCACTCGTCTCTTCCCCGACCTCATTCGTCCGTCGCATGAGCAACAGAATCTGTCACTTCCCGCCGTTCATCGGTTACATCAGCTGCCTCGTTTCTTCCGCGACCTGATTCGTCTGTCGCGTGAGCGACAAGGTTTGTCACTTGCCATCATTCATCGGTTTCATGAGCTGCCTCGTTTCTTCCACGACCTCATTGGTTGTCTGACAACCTTGTTCGTCTCCCGGTCAACTT
>DASQHH010000173.1:0-3386 GCA_035632195.1 Vicinamibacterales bacterium | reverse complement strand
GCCGGCGCCGCCGGTGATGCCGCACGCGATCTTCTGCGCCAGGATGTCCGCATCGAGCGCCATCGCGCGGTTCGGGTTGAGCAGCAGGCCGAGCGCGGCCGGCGCGATCACGGTCGCGGAGCCCGTCATCAGGCCCTGGGCAATGAAGTCGCGCCGGGTCACCGGGCGCTTGTGCGCCTCGCGGTGGAGGATCGGCTCGTCGAGCTTCAGGGTCCGCGGCGGCTTGTTCCGGATGATCATGATAGTTGCCTCGATAGTTCCGTTACTGCACCAGCATCGCGGAGCTGCCGGCGACGGCCGCACAGGCCGCCTTCGCAATGGTCGCGGTACCGGTCGTATCCGCGGACACCGACGCCGTCAGCTTGTCGATCAGCGCATTGAGCTCCGTCGTCACCGATGCCGCGGTCGGCTGGGTGGCGAGGAACTTGCCCGCCGCCGAGTTCGCGCTGAGCATGTGGTCGATCAGCGGCGTGATCAGCGCGGTGCGCCCGTTGGTGTCGTAGGCCGCGGCCGGGGCCGCGCCGAAGTTCACGCCCGGGAAGTACGCCGCGCTCAGGCTCGGATCCCGTACCAGCGCGTCGCAGTACTGGATCGACAGCTGGGCGATCGCCGTCTGGTGCGAGGACACGAAGCCGACGAACGACGGCGTGGCCGGCAGCGACTGCTGCAGGCTCTGGTAGAGCGCGCTGGCCGCCGCGTTGGTCTTCGGCACCGTCGTCATCGTCGACAGCGACGTGTTGATCTGCTCGAAGGTGCGCACGCCGATGTCGGCCGGCCGCGGCGAGTCCGCCGGGATCGGCGCGATCGGCGTGGCGTCGGTATGCACGTTGGTCGCCGTGCCGAGCTGCTCGAAGGTCAGGAAGAACTGGTCGTAGGACGGACCCTTCTGCAGCGCGATCGTCGTGCCGACGCTCGACAGCGCCACCGCCGAGAGCGGCGTCGTGGTCGGGTCGAAGCCCTGGCCGCTGACCGTCGTGTTCAGCGGCGCGTACGCCTGGCCGACCGGCGCTTCCATGCCGTTGATGCCGATGCGCATGCCCTTGACCACGAGGCCGCTGTAGTTGACGGTCGGATCGAGGCTCAGGAACACCGGCTTGTTGAAGAGGTACGAGTAGCTGTCGTACTCGGACACCTCGAACATCACGTAGGTCTGGTTCAGGCCGGTGAACTTGTCGACGTTGAAGAGCAGGTAGTACCGCTCGCCGACGCCGGCGGCGAAGTTCGACTGCACGTCGGCGGCCTGCATCGCGCGGTTGTAGATCGCGACCATCTTCAGCAGGCCCGAGAACGGCCGGTCGGACGAGACCTCGTTGCCGAGCACCAGCGCGAAGGTGTTGTCCCACTGCGACAGCGAGCCGCCTTTCTGCGGGTCGCCGGTCGCGACCAGCTGGCCGTTGACGTAGATCTGGCGGCCGTTGACCGGGTCGTAGGTCATCACGACGTGCTGCAGCGTCGCCTGCAGGACCTGCTGCGCCGACGGAGTCGAGAACTCCGGCTGGCCGTTGGCACTGGTCGTGGTGCTGCGCAGGAACGCGTCGTAGTTGTACATCGTCTGGCCGAGCGTGAAGTTACGCTGCGTCGTGCCGCCCGAGTACGAGACCAGGTAGGCCATCGTCTGCGTCACGTTGGCCGGCGCGACCCACGCCTCGACGCTGTACTCGCCGGTGGTCAGGATCATGTCGTGCAGCTTGGCGCTGCCGGTGGTGGTGCCCTGCAGCTTGCCCTTGTTCTGCACCTGCACGCCCCAGCCACCGACCCAGGTCACGTCGCCGGACATGTCGAGGTTCAGCGCCGGCTCGACGCCGCTCGTGTCGTAGGCGATCGTGCCGGTGCCGGTCTTGAACTCGAACTTGGCGATCAGGCCGGTCTCGACGCGCGTGCCGCCGTTGTCGACAACGCCGTCGTACATCGTCAGCGCCTTCGACAGCACCCAGTTCGGATCGACCTGGGTGACCGGCACCTGGTTCGCGAAGGCCTGGATGGCGGCCAGCATCTGCGCCGAGGCCGCGGCGCAGTCGCCGCCCCAGCAGTTGTGGAACTCATCGTGCAGGCGGACGTAGAACCGCGACAGCGTCGGCGTGTCGAGGTTCATCTTCGGCTGCGCGGCCGCATAGGCGGCGTCGACGTCGGCCTGCGCGAAGTATGGCGACTGGGCCGTCGTGGCGCTCGGCGAATGGCAGCGCGAGCAGTACTGCGTCAGCAGCGGATACACGGTCTGCGCAAAGAGCGTCGAGCTCGCCGGGAACGTGCGCGAGCCGCCGGCGTCCATCATCGTCGGCGCGACCAGCTGGATCGTCGCCTTCGAGCTGCCCATCGTGACGCCGGCCCAGTTCTTGATCCAGGTCGTCATCGTGTCGCCGCAGGCCTGGTTGCTGGCGAGCCAGCAGTGGTGGCCGCCGCCGACCTTGGCGACGATCTTCGAGTTGGCCGGGTTGGTCAGGTCGACGACCGTCTGCGCCGCCTGGTAGGCGAGGTTGACGTCGTCGTTGCGGGCGAACATCGGGCTCTGGTTGCCCTGGATGTGGCACGCGCCGCAGCGGTCAGTGCCCTTGACGTTGTTCCAGAAGTTGACGACGAAGGCCTGGACGTCGGCGCTGGCCGGTGCCGGCCCGTTGTAGCTCTGGCCGCTGGCCGTCGGCGGCGCCACCGGGTTGGCCGCCGTCTGGACGCTGCCGGCGCCGCAGCCGGCGAGCAGCACGCTTGCGGCAAGGACCGCGAGCGCCGTCACCCGGCCGCGCGTCACGCGCAGCGACTGAATCCGCAGAGTATCGATCAAACCTGACGCGTTCATGGTCGATACTCCCTCAATTGCCCATGCAATACACGGCGGCCTCGGCGAACGCGTTCTTCAAGGAGTAGCCCTGCTTGAAGTCCGCGACCATCGTGGCCACCTGCGAGCGGTCCGCCGCGTCCGAAGGCGCGCGCAGACACACCGCCTGAAACACCTTCGTCACCTGGCACTGCGCAAACTGGCCGCTGGCGCCGAGTTCGGCCCCGAGCGACTTGGCGCCGTTGCCGGAGCCGGACTGCGTCGAGTCCCAGCCCATCAGCGAGTTCTGCCCCGTCCGCCAGCGGTTGTCCCAGTGATCGTCGGGCGTGATGTAGCCCGGGGCGAACGTCGTGTTGTTGTGGAAGTACTTGCCGACGACCGTGCCCGGCGTGTACTGCAGCGAGCCGTTGTCGGTCGTCGTATTATCGACGTAGTCGTAGAAGGCGAATGCCTGCACCATCGGGTCCATGCCGGAGTGGCAACCGACGCAGTTGTTCAGGAAGACGCGGCTGTCGCCGCCCGGGCTGCGGCTGACGTCCTGGCGAATGCGGTCGGTCGGACGCGTGATGTCCATCACGAGCTGCAGGTCAGTGCACATGTGATTGATCATCGTGAA
>DASQHH010000172.1:0-7498 GCA_035632195.1 Vicinamibacterales bacterium | reverse complement strand
ACAGCTACTGGCGGTGCACCGCTTGCGGCGAAGTGTGGAACGCGACACGGACCCGCACCGATTCACGAAGCACGAATCGATGGCGTTGAGCGGTCGGGCCAGAGCTCGCCGCCGGTAGAATCCGGGCCGTGCGCGACACGTTACACCGGCCGTGGCCGCTGCCGTCCACGCCGTGGGTGATGACCCAGACGTGGCACGATCTGCTGTTCGCGCACTGGCCGCTCGAGGCAGCCGTCGTCCGCGCGCTCGTGCCACCGCAGCTGCCGCTCGACACGTTCGACGGCCGCGCGTGGATCGGCATCGTGCCGTTCACGATGTCGCGTGTGGGGCCGCGATTCGTGCCGGCGCTGCCGTGGCTGTCCGCCTTTCCGGAAATCAACGTCCGCACGTACGTCACCGTCGGCGGCAGGCCGGGCGTGTACTTCTTCAGTCTGGACGCGACCAATCCGGTTGCCGTCCGGGCCGCGCGACTGCTCTATCGCCTTCCCTACTTCACGGCGTCAATCGCCGTCGCGCGCGAGGGCGATCGCATCGTGTATCGCAGCCGGCGGCAATCGCGTCCTGACGCCGCGTTCGACGCCAGCTACGCTCCCTCAGGGCCCGCGTTCCAGGCGCAAGACGGGTCGCTCGACTACTTTCTGACAGAGCGCTACTGCCTCTACACCGCGGGCCATCGCGTCTCGCGCACTGACATCCATCACCCGCGATGGACGCTGCAGCGCGCCGAAGCCGAGATCCGCGCCCATACCATCGCAGCGGCCGCCGGCCTTCCCCCGCTTCCAGCTGCCCCGCACCTGCTCTTTTCCCGCCGTCAGGACACCGTCGCGTGGCTGCCCACCCGCGTTACAATGCCCCCCATCACGGAGGCTCCATGACGATCGCCGTTCGCCGGGCCGCGCTGGCGCTGGCCGCGCTCGCTCTCACTCTGTTCTTCGTCCCGGTCCGGGCGCAGGAAGCCGCTGCCGCGCACGGCGCAAAAATCTGGATCGGCCGCGCGCCCGAGATGGAGGCGTACCTCCGGACCGCCGCCGTCGATCACATGGAAGGCACGGCCGTCGGCGTCACCAAACCGCGCCACGTGTATCTCAAGGCCGGTGGACCCTTCACCGAAATGGCGTGGAAGGTGCTGAAGCCGGGCGTGTACAACGGCTACTACGAGAGCTACAAAACCGAGATCGCCGCCTACGAGATGGACAAGCTGCTCGAACTGAACATGGTGCCGCCGACCGTCGAACGCACCATCGACGGTCAGACCGGCGCCGCGGTGATGTGGATCAACAACACGAAGAACTTCAAGGAAATGGGCGGCGTGCCGACTCCGCCGGCGCGGTACCTGGGACTGTGGAACCGCGAGCTCGTCGACGCGAAGATGTTCGACGACCTGATCGGCAACAGCGACCCGAACCTGGGCAACTGGCTCGCCGATCCCGACTGGAACATCGTGCTGATCGATCACTCGCGAACGTTCGGCACGGACAAGGCGCTGACGCACGAGCTGACGCGCATCGACAAGAAGCTGTGGGAGCGCATGCTGGCGCTCACCGACGATCAAATCGCCGCGAGCCCCGCAGGCAGATTCCTCGAGAAGAAGGAAGTGCGCGCCATGCTCGACAGGCGCGCCGCGATGCAGAAGGTTGTCGACAAGCTCGTGAAGACGAAAGGCGAAGCCGCGTACGTTCCGTAAGGATCCGCTCCCCGAATCCGAAGGAGGATGGAAGTGACAGAGACACAGCAGGCCGCACCGGAGCAGCCGCCGAAGGATCTGATTGGCTTTCTCGACTTCTACCTCGTGAAAAAAGCGCCGTTCCAGCTGCCCGACGCGTGGAAGGAAGCGATCGTGCAGTGGGGCCCGTGGATCATGGTGGTGCTGCTCGTGCTGACGCTGCCGCTGCTCCTCGCGCTGCTGGGCCTCGGCGCGATCTTCTCGCCCTTCGGCGGGGTCGCCGCCGTATCGGGCTTCGGCATCGTCGCCATCGGGACCATCGTCCAGGTCGGTCTCTCGATTGCGTCGCTTCCGGGACTCTTCAATCGCAAGATGGCCGGCTGGACGATGGCCTTCTACGCCCGCATCGCGGGACTGCTGACGTCGCTTCTTTCCCTGAACATCGTCGGCGGACTCGTGTCGGCGTTGATCGGGCTCTACATCCTGTTCCAGATACGCCCGAAGTACACGCCGTAAGCGCTCACGCGTGTTTGATGAACGTTCCGGAGCGGAGCTCCGAGTACGCCTGACGGAGCTCCTCTTCGGTGTTCATCACGATCGGTCCGTACCACGCGACCGGCTCCTCGATCGGACGGCCCGATACCAGCAGGAACCGGATCCCCTCGTCGCCCGCCTGAACGGTAATCTCGTCGCCGCTGTCAAACAGCACGAGCGAGCGGTTGCCGACATCAGTGACAACGGTGGGACCGGTACCGGCGGCGCCGACCTGCTCGGTCACGACCCCGCGCGGCTGTGACGCGTCGCGGAACGTGCCCGAACCCGCAAACACGTACGCGAACGCGTGTCTCGAATCCTCGACCGGAATCCGCTTCCGCTTTCCGGGCGGAACAGAGATGTCGAGATATCGCGGGTCGGCTGCGACGCCGACGACCGGACCGTGCTTGCCCCAGAAGTCTCCGCAAACGATGCGTACCGTGGTGCCGTCGTCGTCGGTCACCTCGGGAATGTCGCGGGCGGCGACGTCCTGATAGCGCGGGTCGGTCATCTTCAGCGAGCGCGGCAGGTTCGCCCACAGCTGAAAGCCGTGCATGCGGCCGTTCGGGTCGCCCTTCGGCATTTCCTGGTGGAGGATGCCGCTCCCGGCGGTCATCCACTGCACGTCACCGGCGCCGAGACTGCCCTTGTTGCCGAGGCTGTCGCCGTGCGCGACGGTCCCGGCGAGCACATAGGTGATCGTCTCGATGCCGCGATGCGGGTGCCACGGAAACCCTGCGAGATAGTCCTCGGGGTTCTCGTTGCGGAAGTCGTCGAACAGAAGAAACGGGTCGAACTCTTCCGTGTTCCCGAAGCCGAACGCGCGGCGCAGCTTCACGCCGGCGCCTTCGAGCGTCGGGCGCGCCTGGACAATCTGTTTCACAGGTCGAATGGACATTGTTTCTTCACCTTACGCGGTCACAGGCTGTGGCGCGGTGCGCCGCAGGCTCAGGTTGACGATACCGCCGAGGACGCCGAGCGCGAGCGCGATCCACGCGACTTCAGGCGACCAGATCGCGTCGAGACCGGCCAGCGCGTCCAGCGAATAGCGGCCCGGCCCGGTCAGAGTCAGCGCCGCAGCGGTCGTTCCGTACAGCAGCGGCAGCTCCATCCCGTTCTTTCCGAACACTCCGTGGCCCAGGTGCACGCTGATCGCGGCAACGATCATGACGGCCACAATCAGCGCCGGCCCTACCGGACCGAGCAGACCGGCCGCCAGCAGCAATCCGCCCGCGAATTCCGCGGTGCCCGCCGCGAGCGCGAAGAGCCGGCCCGGCCGGAAGCCGAGCGATTCGAGGAACCCCGCCACCCCCGCGAGTCCGTAGCCGCCGAACCATCCGAAGAGCTTCTGCGCGCCATGCCCGGCCATCAGCAGCCCGAGCACCGCGCGTCCCACCAGCAATCCTGCGTTCATGATATGCCTCCCGACGCAGTCCCATGGCTGCGCTACCCAGAACGCTAGCGACTATACAAAAGGTAGTTACTAGATGTCAAGTAGCTCATTGCTATTCATTAGGAAGTCTCGTACCATGAGGGAGATGGCGACGACACCCGCGCCCGCGGTCTGCGCCCGGTTCCACAAGGCGAGCGAGCTCATCGGCCGCCGCTGGACCGGCGCGATCATCTTCGTGCTGCTGCAGTCGCGCTGCCGGTTCGCGGTGCTCCGCGAAGCCATCCCCGACATCACCGACCGGATGCTCAGCGAGCGCCTGCAGGAACTGGAACAGGAAGCGATCGTCGAGCGCACGGTCGTGCCCGATACGCCCGTCCGCGTCGAGTACGCGCTGACGAAGAAAGGACGCGCGCTGGCGGGGGCAATCGAGGCCATTACCGACTGGGCGCACAAGTGGGTCGCCCTCGAAGACGCGATGGCTCACGCGCCGGGCCGGCCGAGCGCGTCGCCTACGGCGCGCCGAACGCGAGCAGGACGTTCCCGGGACGCAGCCCGAACGTCCCATAGCCGGAGCTGACGTACACCATCCCGCCGGCCACCACCGGGGCCGGCCCGTTCATCGAGCCGCCTTTCGCGCGCACGCCGTTCAGCGTCTCGAAACTCCGGTTGGCGTCGAACGTCCACACGATCCGGCCCGTCGCGGCTTCGTACGCGCGCACGGCGCCGTCGTTCGAGGGCGAAAACACGATGCCGGGAATCGCGGTGACGGCCGAAAACTGCGCGCCGCTGCAGCCGCGCGGCGACGCCGCCGGCGACACGTGACAGACCGGCGCCGGCGCCGGCGTCATCCAGGCACGGCGGCCGTCGCGCAGGCGGATCGCGTGCAGGCCGCCCGGCGGGTCGCTGTAGATGTCCGCGACCGGCGCGTAGACGCGCTCGCCATCGACCGCAATACCCCACTGGATGCCGCCGAGACCGCTGCCGCCGCCGGCGCGGTAGCGCCAGACCTGCTCGCCCTTCCGATCGGGATCGAGCGCGACGACGACGCCCGACTTCTGTCCGGCAACGATCAGATCTCGTCCCCCCGCGATGCGCACGAGCGCGGGCGACGCGCCGAAGTCGAAGTCGGGACCGGCGCGCGGTCCGCAGTTGGTTTCTCCGGGCGAGCAGCCGAACACGTCGCGGTCGCCCGGATACATCTGCCGCGCCCAGCGCATCGCCCCCGTTTTCAGATCGAACGCGACGACCGCATCCGTCGTCGCCGGTGTCGGACCGCTGTACGCGTTGCCGACGCCCGCGTAGACGGCGCCGCGCTTCGCGTCGATCGTCGGCGCGGACCACACGGCCCCGCCCGACGGGCCGAACAGCTCGGTGCCGTCCGCGTACTCGCGCTGCAGCGTCGGCGGATCCGGGATCGAGTACGCGCGCCAGATCCGCTCGCCGGTCTGCGCGTTGAGCGCCAGGACTCCGCCGCGGAAGCTGCAGCAGGCATACCCCTGCGGCTTGCCTCCTTCCTCGTACGACGACAGCGGGACGTACAACCGCCCTTCATACAACGTCGGAGATCCTGTCAGGCGCACGAGCGGGTGCTCGTCCGCCTTGACGCTCCAGATCTCGCGCCCGTCGGCGGCGTCGAGCGCATACACGTAGCCATTCTGATCGCCGAAGTACGCGTTGGAACGGCGCCCGCCGGCGCCCGGACCGATCACGACGGCGGTGCGGACACCGGTGCGGGCCGTGAACGTCCATACAATGCACCCCGACTTCGCGTCGAGCGCGTAGACGGTGCCGTTCTGGCTGCCGACGAACAGGCGCCCGCCTGCGACCGTCGGCTGCGCCCACGCCGACGTCGCGTCCGCGAAGCCGAACGCCCATTTCAGACGCAGATTGGGAATCTGATCGGCCGTGAGACCGGCCTGCGCCGCCGGCTGGAAATGCGCGTTCTCGACGGTGGGGCTCCAGCCGGTCCATGCGGGACCCTTCGCCGGGTCGCCGAGCGTCCGGACGGGCATGCACCGCCCGATCGATGCGCCGGCGACCGAGCCGCGCAGCGTCCTGCCCGCGAGAAACTCCGCGACGGCGCGCCGCTCGGCGCCCGACAGCGTCAGTCCCTGGTAGCGCATCGGTCCTGATGTCAGCGCGTCGAGGATGGCCTGCGGCGATCGACCGCGGAGGGCTTCGGGCGAGGGCGCGCGGGGCTCGGATCCGTTGTGGCAGTGCGCGCAGTCGTGCTCGTACACCGTCCGCCCGTCAGCAGGCTTGTCCGCCGAAGCCTGAAGGCCGGGGGCGGGGGGCTGTTCCGAACGCGGGGCTCCGAACAACGACGAGACGATCGCTGCGGCCGCGGCGATGCGAGAGGGTACCTTCACCGTGAACGATTGTTCGAGAGTTTACATCCGCGCGCGGATGTGACGCGGGCGCGCCGCCTCAGAGCCCCGCTGAGGAGAAGCGTATAATCCACCGAGAAAGGCGGTTTCATGCTGGCATTCTCGGCTGCCCTTTCCCTGTCGATGGCGGTCTCAGCCGCGGCTCCCGCGGCGGTGGCGCCGACGTTTACCAAGGACGTCGCGCCCATCCTCTATAACAGCTGCGTGACGTGTCATCGGCCGGGCGAGGTGGCGCCGATGTCGCTGATGTCGTACGAGGACGTGCGGCCGTGGGCGAAATCGATCCGGAAGAAGGTTGCCAGCCGCGAGATGCCGCCGTGGGGCGCCGATCCGCACTTCGGCAAGTTCAAGGACGACCGCAGCCTGACCGAAGCGCAGATCGAAACGATCACGAACTGGGTCGACGCCGGTGCGCCCAGGGGCAACGCCGCCGATCTGCCGCCGGCGCCGACGTTCGCGACCGGCTGGTCGCACGGCGAGCCGGATCTCGTGATCGAGATGCCGATCGATTTCCAGATTCCCGCCGAAGGCGAAGTGCCCGTCATCGATTTCTTCACGAAGATGCCGATCGATCACGACGTCTACGTGAAGGCGCTCGAGGTGCGGCCGGGAACGCCGGGCGTCGTCCATCACGCCGGCCTGTACGTGATCGACAAGCTGCCTGACGGCGCGGCGTTCATGAGCGGACAGATCGTGGGCGCCGACGGCAAGCCGATGGCGCGTAACGCCGTCGCGCGCGCGAACGGCGCCAGCGCGACGCAGTAGATTCAGAAGCTCCTTTCGTACGTGCCGGGCCGCGGCTACGAGGCGTATCAGGGAGACGCGGGCCAGCTGATTAAAGCCGGCTCGTACATCGACTTCTACATGCACTACACGCCGACCGGCACGCCGCAGAAGGATCGGACGAAGCTCGGACTCTATCTCGCGAAACCGAGCCAGGTCGCGCACCAGATTTATCACTCGTTCGGCGTTGCCGGGCCGACGACCTACATCGTCGAGGGTCAGGAGTACCGTCCGCAGTTCCGTCCGGGCCAGACGCGCGACGAAGGCGGCGTCAACCTGCCGAACATTCCGCCGTACGCCGAGAACTGGAAGGTCGTCAGCGTCCACACGATCCGCGAGCCGATCACGCTCTACGGTCTGACGCCGCACCTGCACCTGCGCGGCAAGAGCATGAAGTACACGCTGACCTGGCCCGACGGCCGCGAAGAAGTGCTGCTCGACGTGCCGAAGTACGACTTCAACTGGCAGGTCTACTACGAGCTCGAGACGCCGAAGCAGATCCCCGCGGGCAGCAAAGTCACCGTCGTCAAGCTGTTCGACAACTCGGCGAAAAATCCGTACAACCCTGCGCCGGAAAAGGAAGTGTTCTGGTCCGAACAGAGCTGGGACGAGATGTACGCGCCGCAGGCGCGCCTCACCGTCGACGGCCGCGACCTTCGGAAGCCGGGCGCGTCGGCGACGCCGCAACAAAAATAGTGTAAAGTCGACTCATCCGTAGCGCGGTTGCCTGCCTGGCGC
>DASQHH010000171.1:0-1875 GCA_035632195.1 Vicinamibacterales bacterium | reverse complement strand
TCCTCGTTTCCGAAGTCACCCCCGACGTGGTCAGCCAGCTGACGGCGAATGGCGTTACCGTCGAGATTGCCGACGCGAAGCAACGGCGCATACAGGCGCGCGTGCCTGCGGCGAGGCTGATGGCCGTGGCGCAGTTGCCGGCCGTCGACGAGATCCGGCCGCCCAGTTACGGGCGCCGGCGGACCGGCGCGGTCAACTCCGAGGGTGATTCGATTCTCCACGCCGACGCCGTGCGCGGGCTTTCGCTCGACGGCACCGGTGTCCGCGTCGGTGTCATCTCCGACGGCATCAAGGGCATCTTCGAGACCGGGTGCACGACGAATTGCGTCGGCATCGCCAACGGTCCCATTTCGACCGCCGATTTGCCGGCATCCATCGGCGTGCGCAACGCGAACGGCATTCTGACCGCCGTCGCGTCCGGCATCGTGGCCCGATCGTTCACGTCGACGACCGATCTCGAGGACACGCCGCCGGCGAGCTGCGCGTTCAAGGGAGCGGGCGCCGAGGGGACCGCGCTGTTGGAGATCGTTCACGACCTCGCGCCAGGAGCGAAGCTGGCGTTCGCGAATGGCGACACCGACCTCGAGTTCATGCAGGCGGTCAATTTCCTCGCCGCCTCGAACGACGTCGTACTCGACGACATCGGCTTCTTCGGCATGCCGTACGACGGCACCAGCGCCGTCTCGTCGAACACCGCATCCGCGCTCAACAATCCGAACAATCCGGTCCGCGCGTACGTCACCTCGGTCGGCAACGACGCCGACGAACACTACTTCGGGGCGTATGCCGATTCCGGTATCGACGGCCTGACCGTCAGCGGCATCCCGCGGTCGGGCCATTTGCATCTCTTTCAGCGGACCGCGGAGACGACCGATGTGCTTGGCCTCGGGGGGCAGCCGTACAACGTTAATCAGCTGCCACAGAACGGCGAGGTCGCGATCTTCCTGTCGTGGAACGACCCCTTCGGCGGTTCGTCGAACAACTACGATCTCTATCTCGTGCAGCAGAGCACCCGACGCGTCGTTGCAAGCAGTACGACGGCGCAAGCCGGCAAGCAGGACCCGGTCGAGTTCATCGACTACGTCAACAGCGGCGCGGGCGACAGATTCCAGATTGTTATTCAGAACGTCGGCAACGCCGCGCAGCCCCGCAATCTGAACCTGTTCTCGTTCCAGCCCGAGTGCGCGGCCGCGGGGCCGGCGCTCCTCGCGCCGCCGCGCCACGAGCGCCACAACTACAACACCGCGACGCGCAGCGTGTCCGCGCAGAGCGATGCCGGCGGATCGCCGGTCGGTGTGATTGCCGCCGGAGCCATCTGTTCGGCTTCGGCGACCGCGTCGGGGCAGTTCTCGGCGTCGGCGCCGGACGAATCGTGCAACGACACTTCGAACAGCACGATCGAGTTCTTCAGCAGCCAGGGTCCGACGGTCGACGGCCGGACGAAGCCGGATGTCACGGGCATCGACGGCGTGTCGATCACGGGCGCCGGCTCGTTCCCAACGCCGTTCTTCGGAACGTCCGCCGCCAGTCCGCACATCGGCGCGATCGCCGCTCTCGTCCTACAGTCAGCACCATGCCTGTTGAACCGGTCGACCTCGACGATGGACCCGACGGCTGCGCGTCAGGCGCTGCGGAACCTGCTGGTCAACAACGCCGCGCCCCTCGGCGGCGCCGTGCCCAACAACGTCTTCGGCAGCGGTCGTGCGGATGCGCTGGCGTCCGTGAACCGGACCCTGCCGACACACAAGGGGCCGGCGACATTTTCGTTCGACGCCAATACGACGCTGGGCGCTTCGCTGACTCCCGAGCAACTGGGCTTCGCCGATCCCATCGGGTGCGGCCTGAAAACGATGAACTGGACGGGCGGGTGCGGCA
>DASQHH010000170.1:0-2308 GCA_035632195.1 Vicinamibacterales bacterium | reverse complement strand
CAGGCAGTGATCAAGGGCGGGATCGCGGAAGTGTCGGACGCTCCGCATTAGGCTTCGACCAAATTCGGTGAGAAAAAAGATCGGGCTATCGCTCTCGCTCAGCGGCGAATATGCCGCGATGGGGCGGCAGGCCGAGGCGGCGATCCGGCTCTTCGTCGCGGACGCGAACGCGGCGGGCGGAGTGCGATTCGGCAGCGAGGCGTGCGAGCTGGAGCTCGAATGTCACGACGACGCCAGCTCGCCCGAGCGCTGTGCGGAAATCTATCGTGCGCTATGTTCGACGCATCGCGCCGACATCGTGTTCGGTCCCTACTCCAGCGGCCTCGCGCGCGCCGCCGCGCCGATCGCCGAGGCGGCGGGACGCTTGTTCGTGAATCACGGCGGCGCCGGCGATGAACTATACGATCGCGGCAACAGGCTAATCGTCGGAATACTCAGTCCGGCAAGTGACTATATGCGTCCGTTCGTGCGGATGGTGAGCGGGCTGATGCTGTGGCGCAAGCGCGTGGCGATCGTCGCGTCGAAGTCGGCGTTCGCGCGCGCAGTGGCGTCGGGAATCGAGAGTAGCGCAAAGGAGCGTCGGGCGCGGCGGCGCGGAGTCCGCGTGCGCGTCAAATGGAGCGGCGCGTTCGAGGGCGACGCGATGCCGCAGGCTTTGTTCAGGGCGCTGATGCGCAATCGAGTGAACGTGCTGGTCAGCGCCGGCAGCTATGAACACGACGTTGCGGTGATGCGGGCGGCGGTCGCGTCGAACCTGGACCTCACGGTGCTGGGATGCGTCGCGGCGGGAGTGCATCGATTCGGCGCAGACCTCGGTGAGGCGGCGGAGGGTATCGTCGGACCTTCGCAGTGGGAGCCGTCGCTCGACGTGCAGCCGCAGCTCGGTCCGACGCTGGCGCAGTTCGTGCGGCGCATGCGCGACTCGGGCGGCGTCGAGGCGGTGGACTATCCGGCAGCGCAAATCTACGCCGCGGGGCTGTTGACGGTCGCGGCGATCGAAGCGGCCGGCAGCCTGGACGATCGAAGAGTTCGCGACGCGTTCTCAGACTTGCGCACGACGACCTTGTTCGGCGATTTTGAAATCGATCGCGTCACCGGGCGCCAGCACGGGCATCGGATGGCCCTCGTGCAGTGGCATCGCGGTCGCAAGATGACAATCGAGCCGTCGGCGCAGGCCGAGACGGGTTCAATCGATCTTCCGTCCGGATGGCAGCTCATCCTGGCGGGGCTGGACATGCTGCGTCTGAGCCGGCGCGACGACTCGCCTCAGGTTGGCGCCGAAGAGAGCAATCAAGAAGATCGAGATCAGAAAAGCTGACGGAGGAGCGAATGCCATCAACGCACATGATCACGTTTCAGCGCGACCGCTGGCAGTACGACTTCCGTACGGCGGCGGTGGCGATTCACCGGGGTCACGTGCTGTTGCATCGCGCGGAGCCGGACAATGCCTGGGCGCTGCCGGGCGGACGAGTCGAGCTGGGCGAGAACGCGACTGACGCCCTGCTTCGCGAGATGCACGAAGAGACCGAGATGATCGTGCAGGTCGAGCGGCTGCTATGGGTGGTGGAGAATTTCTTCACGCTCAGCGGCCGGCGGCATCACGAGATCGGATTTTACTACCTGCTCGCGCTGCCGGCCGGCGAAGCTAAGTTGAATGTCGCCGCAGATTTCTACGGCCAGGAGGAAGGCGGGCCACGCCTGATCTTCCGATGGTTCCCGATCGATACTCTGTCGGCAGTGCGCCTGTATCCGTCGTTCCTGCAGACAGGTCTCGGAGCATTACCCGATTCGATTAGTCACATCGTACAGAACGATCCTGAAATTCAGGACCACGGCCAATAGCCAGTCGAATAGTCATTACGCGCTGCGCTTGTCTTCCGGCGGCGGCACGCCGGCCTTGGCAGCGGATTCGATGACTGCGGAGCGGAAGATGCCGTGCGCCATGGTCGATTCCTCGCGCTCCGCGCGCGCGGCGTAGACCTTCATCCGGGTTTCGTGGGCGCTCTTGTCGTCGGGGGACGCTGCGACGGCCCAGTCGGCGAGATGGCACGCCAGCACGATCTCGCCGGCGTCGAGTTTTTCACTGGCGCGCGCAACTAGCGGAGCCACGCCGCCGGCGAGCGCAGCAATTTCGCTGGCGCGTGCGGCCTCGGACGCGGGCTTAAGATTCGACGGCGTGCCGTCGTACCATCCGCCTTCCAGCCGCCAGATGTTGCGCACGATAAACTCGGGTTCGTCGTAAACGGCCTGCAACCACGGCTTTTCGGCGAGGTTCGCGGGCGGCTTCACGGTGTGAATGATCTCGTCG
>DASQHH010000169.1:0-3252 GCA_035632195.1 Vicinamibacterales bacterium | reverse complement strand
ACGATGATCTCGTACGGCGTCACGGAGAACCTGCAGGTGTCGGGATCCTTCCCGCTCGCGATGAGCGAGGGGCCGCTCGCGCCCGCACGGATGATGAGCCTGATGTCGAACGACCGCGAGTTCGAAGGGCTGCTCGCCTATCGCTTTCAGCGGCGGACGATCGGCATCGGCGGCCGGCAGGAAAGCACCGTCTATGTCGGCGGCAACGAGCACTCCCCCATCGTCGCCGCGGCGACCGGGTACGCGTCGCGCGCGCACTACGTGTGGGTGGGCGGCGACGTCCAGCGCGACTCGCGGCTCTTTACCGTCGTCTACGGCTACCGGCCGCCGCCGCTGCAGACGGAAGCGGGCAAGCCGGACCTCCGCTTCTTCGTGGAGTCGACGGCCGAGAACCGAAGCGAGGGCTCCACCGTGTTCGTCGGGCCGACGGCGCTGCTGCTCTACAAGGCGGTGGGCGTCGAGGGCGGCGTGCTGTTCCCCGCGTATCAGACCGCAGCGCCTCGCGAGGGCGCGCGCGTCGCCATCAACGTCGCGTACTTTTTCTGGTTGAAATGAGGCTGATCATGAGATTCGTCCGCGTTGCCGCGCTCGTCGCCGCCACAATGCTCGTCGCGACATCCGCGCGAGCGGAGCTCCGCCATGTGGAGCTGAAGACGCTCGGCATGGATTGAGAGATCTGCGCCCACGCCGTGAGCGTGGCCATGAAGAAAGTGAACGGCATCGACACCGTCCGCGTCAGCCTCAAGGACGGGCTGACCATTCTCGACCTGAAGCCGGGCAACGCGGTGACGCTCGCGCAGCTGCGCGCGATCATCAAGAACAACGGGTTCGTCCCGAAGGAGGCGTCCATCGTGGCGCGCGGACATATCACGACAGTGAACGGCCGACAGTCGGTTGCTGTCGACGGAACACGCGAAACATTGACACCGGACGGCGAGGTCCGGGACACGTCCGACGGATTGAGGTTCGTGACGAAGAACTGAATTCAGCGCGGGTCGACGAACTCGGTCATCGCATCGAGGTCGTCGGGGCCGCCGATGGTCGCGTACATCAGGCTTTGCGGGTTCTTGCTGAGGGGCAAGCCGAAGCACAGCACGCCGACGTCCTTGCCGACCATCTTCGCGAGTCGGCTCTTGAGCAGGTCCTCGTCCGGCGTCCCGCCGAACGCAGACGGATCCATGCGGCTGTACGACACGACCGCCATCCGGTCGTCGTCGCTGCGCATGGAAAAGCCGTACTCCCAGCTGGCCGACCGCAGGTACATATCGTCGCCGGTGACGCCGATGACGCGCGCCGTTTCGTCGCGCCAGATTGCGGGATGGCGATTGCGGATGGCCGAAATCAGCTCTTCGGCCACGACCTGGTCGCGGCGCCGATCGTACATGACGCGATCGAAGGCGATCGGCGGCAGCGGCTCTGCCGCGATGCCGAATCGCTCGCGCACGTGGTCCGCGAGCCAGGCCACGAGGTCGGGCTCCACGCCGCCGAGCGCGACGAGATAGAGACGCCGGCGCGGCGCGGGAGGGACCCAGCGCTCGACGAGCGCCGGCTGTTCGACGAGATCATTTGGACGGTACTGGCGCGTCTCCGTCGTTTCGGTGTAGTGCACGAAGCCGAAGTACGTGCGCTGCGTAACGAGCGACACCTCCACGGTCTGCAGCGCGGAACGCGACGGATATGCACGGTACGCTTCGCCGGCAATCTGCCGCATCCGATCCGCGGTCAACGGCACGTTTGCGACCGCGACGCGGAGCGCGGTTCCGTTCCTCAGATTGACGGAGACGTTCGGCGTTCCGGCGATCACGGCGACGCGCTGCTGCACGGCGTAGAGGTCGCCGAGCGTGGCCGCCGCTTCGCGCGCCAGATTGCACGCGGTCAGCGCGAGCATGGCGGACGCGGCGAAGAGCGCGACGGGCGTGCGGCGCATGCGCGCTGCACCGCAAAACGGCTGCCCGTGCAGAAGGCTGAACTGCCGCGAACGATTTGTCACGACGCGTCAGCCGAGTACCGAAACGCGCCAGCGGGATTTCGGATTTGAAAGCTGGCGGGAATGGCTCTCAATGAATAAGATGCCCCCGAGTAGGCTACAGGGGGTTTCATGCAGGGCCTGATGATGGACTATCCGCTGACGCTGTCGGCGGTGTTCCGCCGCGCCGAAGCGCTGTTCGGGTGCCAGGAGCTCGTCGCACGGAACGTGGATAAATCGATCCACCGCTACCACTACGCGGACTGGGCGGCGCGCGCGCGGCGGCTTGCGTCCGTGTTCGAATCGCTCGGCCTCAAGCCGGGCGACCGCATCGCCACGCTCGCCTGGAACCATGGCGTCCACCTCGAGGCCTACTTCGCCATCCCGCTGATGGGCGGCGTCCTGCACACGCTGAACCTGCGCCTCCATCCCGACGAAGTCGCCTACATCGTCAATCACGCCGAGGACCGCGCCGTCGTCGTCGACCCGAGCCTGCTGCCGCTCTGGGAGAAAGTGCGTCCGCAGCTCAAGCGAAAGGTGATCGAGATCATCAACGGCGATCCGAAATCGCCCGGCGCCGCGCCGGATGCGCTCGGGTACGAGCAGGCCATCGCGTCCGTGAAGCCGATTCCGGATCGCCCGGACGTCGACGAGCGCTCGGCCGCCGCGATGTGCTACACGAGCGGCACCACCGGCGCGCCGAAGGGCGTCGTCTACTCGCACCGCTCGACGGTCATCCACTGCATGGCGCAGAGCATGAAGGCCTGCATGAACATCGGCGAGGAGGACACGGTGCTGCCGGTCGTCCCGATGTTCCACGCCAACGCGTGGGGCATGCCGTACGCGGCGATCATGAACGGCGCGAAGCTCGTCAATCCGGGGCCGCATCTCGATCCGGCGAGCCTGCTGGATCTATTCGTCCACGAGCGGCCGACAATCGTTGGCGGCGTGCCGACCATCTGGATCGCCGTCCAGCAGCTGATGGACCAAAATCCCGGCAAGTACGACCTGTCGTCCATCCGCGCGATGTATGTCGGCGGATCCGCCGTGCCGCAGGCGCTCATCGAGAGCTACGAGAAGAAATACGGCCTTCGCATCATCCAGGCGTGGGGCATGACCGAGATGAGCCCGCTCGGCTCGGTGGCGCACGAGCCGCCGCGCGAGAAGTGGGCGACCGACGACGATCGCTTCAAGTACCGCTCGAAGCAGGGGCGTCCCGCTCCATTCGTCGAGATCCGTGCACGGAGCGAAGATGGCATCGCACCTTGGGACGGCGAGACGATGGG
>DASQHH010000168.1:0-3771 GCA_035632195.1 Vicinamibacterales bacterium | reverse complement strand
CCGCCAGAGCCCGCCCATGCGAGCGACGGCGGGACGCCCGCAAGGCGTCACTCGGTCCTGGAACTCATGTGACAGCGTGACCGAAATACGAGCCATCGATGGAGCCCTTCGACTCGCTTCCGGCGCTCAGGGCGCCGTCGATGGCTCGTATTTCGGTCACGCTGTCACACCGGCGCGATCGTTCTTCGAAAAGGTCGGGCGAGCGATACAATTCAAGGCGGTGACGTTGCGAACGGTCTGGATGACCGTAGCGCTGACGACGATGGTGTCGTTCGCTGCGACGATCAGTGCGCAGGAGGGGAGATCCGCGACCTGGCGAACGCTCGGCGAGACGACCGCGAGCGTCCTCTACGATCATGATGCGATCATCGTCCAGCCGCCGTACGACAACGTTCACCGCATAAAGTTCACCGTCGCGGCTGCTCCGATCACCATTGTTCGCGTCGTCGCGCTGTACGACGAGGGCGAGCCGGATCGCGTGGACCTGCGTGAACGGCTTGAACCGGATGGCGAGAGCCGCCCCATCGAGCTGCCGACTGCGGGCAAGCGGATTCTCCGCAAGGTCGAGTTCTGGTACGACATGTCCGGAGCGCGCGAGGTGCACGTCACGGCATTCGGGATGAAATGAATGTCGATCTCAGAAGAAGCGCTGCGAGTAGCTGACGGACGATCAACGCGCCCCTCGACAAGCTCGGGCGCCCTGAGCGAGCGAAGCGATCCGAAGGGCCGAACTCACAGAATTCGCAGAATCTCTTTTCTCTCGGGCTCTGCACGCTCCCAAAAGACGTAGTTGCACGCAACGTCGTCGTTCTGCGTGAAAGGACGAAGACGTTGGCCGAAGAGACGGCGGAGTTCGCGGTGTCACGCCGCGGTGCGGACGGCAACGCCACATCGCAACCGCGCCGAAGCGCTCGCCTAAAGGCTCGCGCTCCGTCCTGAGGGCGCTCGGCGCCTTGAAGGGCCGCCCTACTTGCTGACGCGGCGCAGCTCGTCGAGGAAGCTGGACACGAGCACCAGGTGATCCGCCCTCGCGGATCCGGCGGCGTCCGGCGCGGGCGCGACGGCGAACCGCTCTCCGTCCGGATGCAGGTCGGCCTGCCAGCCGTAATTCACGCTCATCGGAGTATTCGTCGACCGCAGCTCCGACCACGGCTCCGGCTTGCCTGGATTGAACGTGCCGCCCGCGACCGTGTACGGCACGACGAAGATGCGCCGCACGGGCGTGGGCGGTGCGAAGAACAGCTCCTGCTTCGTGTGCGACCACCAGTTCGCCGCGCCACCGCCGCTCGAGATCTGCCAGCGGCCGCCGGGCCCCGGGAACGGCTGCACGTACACCTCTATCTGGCCGGCTTCTGCGGACGCGTACGAGATCCAGCGGCCGTCGGGCGAGAACTGCGCGGACGCTTTGATCGCTTTTCCTCCGACGAACGTCTGCGGCGCGCCCGGCTTCCACAGATCCGTATCCGATCCCTCGACCGGCATGATCATGATCTTTTGATCGGACGACGGGCTCCCTTCGTGGTACGCGAGCAGCTTGCCGTTCGGATGCCACGAGTCCGGCAGCTGCGGCAGCGTGCTCGTAGTGAGCCGCTGCACGCCGCCGCTGCCGTCGGATCGCACGTAGTACAGATTCGAGACGTCCTTGTCGCGGTTCGACCCGAATACGATGTGCGCGCCGTCCGGGGTCCACACGGGCATCACGTCCGCGCTGTCGCCCGTCGTCAGGCGCGTCATGGTGTCGCGCGTCCAGTCGTACACCCAGATGCTCGCGTTCATCGTGCGGCCGGGCGCGTGCGGCGCCTCGACGGCGAACGCGATGCGGCGGCCGTCCGGCGAGAAACGCGGTGTGCCCCAGGCCGACGGCGCCGAGCGCAGCAGCGTCATCGCGCCGCTCTTGTCCGTCCACCAGATTGGCGCCGGCATGCCGCCGCCGGTCGTCGCCCCCTCCCGATACGCGAGCGTGCCCGACGGCGACACCGCCATCGTGGCGTTGCCCGCGATCGGATTCGCCGCGATGTGCTCGACGACGGGGACGGCGGGACCGGTGAGGGCGAGGCGGCGCACGTCGAACGGCGCGGCAAAGAGCGTCCCCGCGTGCATGTAGACGAGATGCCCGCTCGGCAGATAGCGGGCGGCATACCCGCCTTTGAGCAGCGCCGTGCGCGGTCCTCCCGGCAGCCGCTGCGCGACGATCGTGGCGTCGTCCCAGTTGGTGAACCACCGGCCGCTGGAGAAGAGCACCGCGCTGCCGCCGCCGACGAGCTGCGGCCATCGCTGGAAGTCTTCGTCCTTGTCCAGCGGGATCAACGTCTGCGGCTGACCCCCGGCAGCGGGCACGCGCAGGAGATTGCCGCCCGTGCCCGTGAACAGAATGTCGCCTGCGTCGGTCCAGTCGCCCTGTCCGTGGTCCGGCTCCGGCGCGTTGCTGAGCGTGGCCACGGCGCCGCCGACGGCGGGCACCCGCTTCAGCGTGCCGGTCGAGAAGAATGCGATCGATCCACCATCGGGCGAGAAGAATGGACTCGAGGCGCGCTCAGTGCCTGGCAGGGCGATGGCCCGGAGCTGGCCGAGGCTGCGCACGAAGATCTGCGTTGCCGCGCCGTTCTCGACGCGCCCGACGAAGGCCAGCGTCGATCCGTCGCGTGAGAGCGCGGCGGGGGATCCCTGCGTCGGCGTGAGCACGGCGTCCGAGCCGATGGACACGTTGACGCGCAGCGGCGTCGCGGCCGGCGCGCGGCCGGTGCGCGGGACCAAGAGCGCGACGACGAAAGCGGCCGCGGACAGGGCGGCGATCGACCACGGAATCCACGTCCGCGCGCGGCGGTCGACCGGGCGCGGTGCCGGCGCCTTGTCCGCGTCCGTGTTCTGCCGGCCGCTGATCAGGTCGTCGATCGCGACGCGCGCTTCGCCGATGTCGCGCAGCCGTCGCTTCGGGTCCTTTTCCAGGCAGCGGCGGAGCAGCGTCACCGCAGTGGGCGGCACGGCCGGCGGGATGGCGTTCCAGTCCGGCTGGCTCATCATCACGGCGGCGAGCGTGAGCGAGGCGTCGTCGCCGATGAAGGCGCGCCGGCCCGTCAGCATCTCGTACAGCACGGCGCCGAACGCCCAGATGTCGGCGCGCCGGTCGACGGGTTTTCCCCGCGCCTGTTCCGGCGCCATGTACGCCGCTGTACCGAGGATGATGCCCGCCTTCGTCGCGTGCAGCGAGAGCGTGGGCGACATCGTGGCGCCCGCCGCCGAGCCGGCCGCTTCCGGCGCGAGCGCCTTGGCGAGGCCGAAGTCGAGCACCTTGACGGTTCCGTCGCCGCGGATCTTGATGTTGGCCGGCTTCAGATCGCGATGGATGACGCCATGCTCGTGCGCCGCCTCGAGCGCGTCGGCGATCTGCCGGGCGATCGCGAGAGCTTCATCCGGCGGCAGCGCCCCGCCCTCGACGAGCGCGGACAGGTCCTGTCCGTCGACGAGCTCCATGACGAGCGCGGCCCGGCCGCCCTCGGCCCCGTCCAGCGCTTCGAGGCCGAAGACCTGCGCAATGTTCGGATGGTTCATCGCGGCGAGCGTCTTGGCTTCGCGTTCGAAACGCGCGACGCGATCGGGATCGGCGTCGAAGGAATCGGGAAGGACTTTGAGTGCGACGTCGCGATCGAGCCGGCGGTCGTGCGCGCGATACACCTCGCCCATTCCGCCGGCGCCTATCGCCGCGACGATGTCGTACGGACCGATCCGGCGGCCGGTTTGAAGGGTCAATCGCGGATTCTACTTCGGCGCAGG
>DASQHH010000167.1:0-6157 GCA_035632195.1 Vicinamibacterales bacterium | reverse complement strand
ACTCGGCGGTCACAAGGCGGCGCTCGTGGCGCAGATGGGCGCCGCCGGTGTCCTCGAATTCTTCGGCGGCGCGCTCATCGTCGCCGGCCTGGTCACGCGACCCGTTGCCGCGATTCTCGTGGGCGAGATGTGCGTCGCGTTCGCGCAGCAGCACCTGCCCCGCGGCGGCGTCCCGCTGGAGAACGGCGGCGAGCTCGCGCTCCTGTACGCGCTGATCTACCTGCTGTTCGCGGCGACCGGCGCGGGCCCCGTCAGTCTCGACGCGGCGTTCTTCGGCCGGCGGTGATCGATCCCTCCGCGGCGATTGGCGCGGTGCACCTGACGATCAGCGATCTCGAGGCGTCGATCCGCTTCTATCAGTCGCGTCTCGGATTCGTTGTCCATCGACGGGGGGAGCGCGGCGCATCGCTCGGCGCGGGCGGACCCGACCTGCTGGTCCTGATCGAGCGCGCGCAGGCGCCGCGCGTGCGCGGCACGACCGGCCTCTATCACTTCGCGATTCTCGTTCCGTCGCGCGCCGATCTCGCGCGGGCGCTCGGACGTCTCGTCCGGACCGAGACGGTCATGCAGGGCGCCGCCGATCACGGCGTCAGCGAAGCGCTGTATCTGGCCGACGTGAACGGCAACGGCGTTGAGATTTACCGCGATCGCCCTCGCGGCGAATGGCCGATGTCCGGCGGCCGTCTCCAGATGGGAACCGACGCGCTCGATCTGGCCGACCTGCTGTCCGCGGCGGACGCGGCCGGCGCCGGACACGAGGGACTCCCGCGGGAAACGACGATCGGCCACATTCACCTGCACGTGTCGCGGATCGATCCCGCGCAGCGCTTCTACGTCGACGTGCTCGGCTTCGAGCTGATGCAGCGCTACGGGCCCAGCGCGGTGTTCGTCTCAGCCGGCGGATATCACCATCACGTCGGACTGAACACATGGGCCGGAGTCGGCGCGCCTCCGCCGCCGGCCGGCGGGCTCGGGCTGGACCACTTCGTCGTCACGCTGCCGAGCGCGGCCGCCCGGGACGCCGTCCTCGAGCGCGTTCGGGCAGCGCGCATCGCCGTCGAGCCGCGCGGCGCAGATGCGCTCGTGCGGGACCCGTCCGGCAATGCCCTGCTGCTCATGGCCGAGACGGTCGGAATCGGCTGACCCGTCTGTGGATATGCCTCGTTGACATTTTTTGACAAGCGGAGACGACAAAGTGCAATGAAATGAACGGGTTTGGGGCGTAAGCGCCGTATACTACCCGTTGAAAATGAAGCCTGTTTTCTCCGGCCTCCTCATCACGGCATTTTTTGGTCTTTCACTGGGCGCCGCGCAGGCCCCCCCGGCCGCATCGGCGCCCCAGGCGCCTCCCGCGCCATCGCCCGGACCAGTCGCCCGTCCCAGACCCGCCGTTTCGCATCGGCAGCCAGCAGCCGCGGCGCCGGCCGCCGATGCGCAGAACGCGCTGATCAAGTCCTACTGCGTGGCCTGCCACAACGACAAGGCGAAGACCGGTGGATTGACGCTGGCCAGCTTTGACACGGCGCATCCCGAGCAGAATCCCGAAGTCGCCGAGAAGATGATCCACAAGCTGCGGCTCGGGATGATGCCGCCGCCTGAAGTACGCCGGCGTCCCGACGCCAGCGCGGTGACCGCGCTCGTGACGTCGCTCGAGACGAACATCGACGCGACCGCTGCGCTGCATCCCAATCCCGGCCGGCGCCCGTTTCAGCGGCTGAACCGCGCCGAGTACCAGCGCGCGGTGCACGACCTGGTGGACCTCGACGTCGACGTGAACGCGTTCCTTCCGCCCGACACCGTCAGCAACAGCTTCGACAACATCGCCGACGCGGAGACCTTTTCGCCGACGCTGATGGAAGGGTATCTCCGCGCTGCGAGCCGGATTTCTGCGCTGGCTGTCGGCGACCGCAACGCGTCGCCGAGCGAAGCGACCTACAAGGTGCCGCGCACGCAGTCGCAGATGCACCACATCGACGGGACGCCGTGGGGCACGCGCGGCGGCCTCGCGCTCGACTACATCTTCCCGGCCGACGGCGAGTATTCGTTCCGGATCATGCTGCACGGCACGCCGACGGGCCAGCTGTTCGGCAGCGTCGCGAGCCGCAACGAGCAGATCGAAGTCTCGATCAACGGCGAGCGCGTGGCGTTGATGGACATCAACTGGAAGATGACGGAGACCGACAAGACCGGCCTCAACATCACGTCGCCGCGCATCTTCATCAAGGCCGGACCGCAGCACATCGCCGCCGCGTTCATCCAGAAGTTCGACGGTGTGAACGACGACCTGATGGCGCCGATCGACTACACGCTCGCCGACACGGAGTACGGCGACAACGCCGGCATCACCGTGCTGCCGCACGTGCGGGATTTCACGGTGACCGGTCCGTACCGTGTCACCGGCGTCTCCGAGACGCCGAGCCGCCGGAAGATTTTCGTGTGCCGTCCGGTGAATCCGGGCGACGAGATTCCGTGCGCGCGCAAGATTCTGCAGACCCTCGCCAACGAGGCGTACCGTCGTCCCGCCAACAGCGAAGACGTCGAGTCGCTGATGGAATTCTACGCCGAGGGCCGAAAGGGCCACGACTTCGAGAACGGCATCAGGATGTCGCTGCAGGCGCTGCTGGCGAGCCCGAAGTTCGTGTTCCGCTTCGAAGCGGAGCCCGCGACGGCGCGCCCCGGCCAGCTGTACCGCATCACCGACATCGACCTCGCTTCGCGGCTGTCGTTCTTCCTGTGGAATACGGTGCCCGACGCCGAGCTCGTGAAGGTGGCGATGAGCGGGACGCTCCACCTCCAGCCCGTGCTCGACAAGCAGGTGCGCCGCCTGCTCGCCGATCCGCGGTCCGAGACGCTGTCGACGCGGTTCGCGGCGCAGTGGCTGCGGCTCCAGGACGTCGAGAAGCTGCATCCGGACGCGCTGCTGTTCCCGTCGTTCGACAACGAGCTCGCGAAGGACTACGTCCGCGAGACCGAGCTCTTCTTCGACAGCATCGTCCGTGAGGATCGCAACATCCTCGACCTGCTGACGGCGGACTACACGTTCGTCAACGAGCGCACCGCGAAGGTGTACCGCATCCCGAACATCGTCGGCGACGAGTTCCGCCGCGTGACGGTGCCCGACGAGCGGCGCGGGATTCTCGGGCAGGGCAGCGTGCTGATGCAGACGGCGGTCGCCGACCGCACGTCGCCGGTGCAGCGCGGCAAGTGGATCATGGAAGTGCTCTTCGGGTCGCCGCCGCCACCGCCGCCCCAGAACCCGGCGCCCCCGCCTCTCGAGGAGACGAATGCCGTCGGCGCGGGCGGCAAGCCGCTGACCGTGCGCGAGCGCATGGAAGAGCACCGGAAGAATCCGGCGTGCGCGTCGTGCCACCGGGTGATCGACCCGCTCGGGCTCGCGCTCGAGAACTTCGACACGATCGGCGCGTGGCGCATCAAGGACAATGGTGCCGAGGTCGACACGACCGGCACGCTCTACGACGGCTCGACGATCAACGGGCCGGCCGGGCTCCGCGAGGCGCTGCTCAAGCGGTCCGACTCGGTGATCCGCAACTTCACCGCGAACCTGATGGCGTACGCGATCGGCCGGCGCGTCGAGTACTTCGATCAGCCGACGGTCCGCGCGATCGACAGGAAAGCCGCGGCGAACAACAACCGGTTCTCGTCGTTCGTCATCGGCGTCGTCAACAGTCCCGCGTTCCAGATGGCGACCGCCGACGTCGTCACGACTGACGCCCAACAGTAGGAGTCTCCATGTTCATCACGCAGAAGCATCTGTCGCGTCGCACCGTGCTCAAGGGCATGGGTGTGACGATGGCGCTGCCGCTCCTCGATGCGATGGTGCCGGCGGGCGCGCTCGCCAACACCGTGGCGGCGGCAGGCTCCAAGAAGCGCCTCGTCTGCATGGAGATGGTGCACGGCTCGGCCGGCAGCACCGTCATCGGCGTGAAGAAGAACCTCTTCGCGCCCGTCAAGACCGGCCGCGACTTCGCATTCAGCCCCACGCTCGAGCCGCTGGCCCCGTTCCGCGACTACGTGACCGTCATCAGCAACACCGACCTGCACAACGCCGAAGCCTTCTCGTTGCCGGAGATCGGCGGCGACCACTTCCGCGCGAGCGCGGTTTTCCTGACGCAATCGCATCCCAAACAGACCGAGGGCAACGACGTCTTCGCCGGCACGTCGCTGGATCAGCTCTACGCCGAGAAGTTCGGCCAGGACACGCCGATTCCGTCGATCCAGCTGTCGATCGAAGCCGTCGACCAGGCCGGCGGCTGCACCTACGGCTATTCGTGCATCTACACCGACACGATCAGCTGGGCGGCGCCGACGCGGCCGCTGCCGATGGTCCGCGACCCGCGCGTCGTCTTCGATCAGCTGTTCGGCGTCGGCGCGACCGCCGAGCAGCGCGCCGAGAGCCTGAAGGCGGACCGCAGCATCCTCGACTGGATCAACGGCCAGGTGACGCAGCTGAAGCGGAACCTCGGCGCCGGCGACCGTCAGCGGTTGAACGAATACATCGACAACGTCCGCGAGATCGAGCGCCGCATCCAGCGGGTCGAGGCGCGCAATGCGAGCGGCGAGCAGCGCGAGCTGCCGGAGGCGCCGATTGGTGTCCCCGACTCCTTCGAGGAGCACGTCCACCTGATGATGGACCTCATCGCGCTCGGGTTCGCCGCCGACACCACGCGTGTCTTCTCGTTCAAGCTCGGACGCGACGCCTCCGGCCGTTCGTACCCGGAGAGCGGCGTCGTCACCGGCTTCCACAACGCGTCGCACCACGGCGAGCGCGAAGAGCGCATCATGGAGTTCGCGAAGATCAACCGCTACCACGTGAGCATGGTTCCCTACCTGCTCGACAAGCTGAAGAACACGCCGGACGGCGACAGCAACCTCCTCGAGAACTCGCTGGTGCTGTACGGATCGCCGATGGGCGACTCCAACATCCACAACCACAGGCGCTGCCCGCTGTTCGTCGCGGGTCACGCCGGCGGCGCCCTCAAGGGCGGCGTTCACATCAAGGCGGCCGACGGCACGCCGATGGCCAATCCGATGCTGACGATGCTGCACGCGCTCGGGCGGACGGATCTGGAGAAGTTCGGCGACAGCAAAGGCGAGCTCGATCTGAATACCGCCGCGCCGGTTGTCGAGACTGCGGATTCGAAGGCGTAGGCGTGACGTTTTTCAATGCGAGGATGGCGATGATGCGACGAACGCTCTTCACGATCGGTGGGCTCGCTGTGGCGTGCTCCGCGTGGATATACGCCGCGGCTCCGGCGTCGGTCGCAGAAGCGGCGATGCAGGGCAACCGCGACGCGGTCCGGACGCTGCTGAAGGACGGCGCGGATGTGAACACCGCGCTCGGCGACGGCATGACGGCGCTCCACTACGCCGCATCGCGCCACGACGTCGACCTCGCAAAGCTGCTGCTGTACGCCGGCGCGAACGTGAAGGCGACGACCCGCATCGGCGGCTACACCCCCCTTCTCATCGCCAGCCGCGAAGGCGACGCGCCGATGATCGACGCGCTCGTCGGCGCCGGGGCAGACGCCAACAGCGCGACGAGCAACGGCGCCACGGCGCTGATGCTGGCATCGGAAGCAGGCAAAGTCGACGCGGTCAAGACGCTGATCGCGCACGGCGCCAACGTGAACGCCAAGGAGAACGTCAAGGGCGAGACGGCGATGACGTTCGCGGCGGCCTACGGGCGCGCCGACGTCATCCGCGAGCTGGCGGCGCACGGCGGCGACGTCAGCGTCCACACGAAGGTGCAGGACCTTTCAGAGTTCGCGAAGGAAGAGCAGGCGCGCTTGATCGCCGAACGCGGCCAGCTGTTCGGTCAGCCTCCGGGCGGGCGGGGTGCTCGTGGCGGGGCGCCGGCTGAGAGCGGACGCGGAGAGCCCGCCGCCCAACCGGCGCGCGGCGCGCAGGCGCCCGCAGCGGCGACCCAGGCCGGGCGTCCGGCTCGCACGGAAGCGGCGCCGACCGCGTCCGCGAATGCACAGCCGGGCCGGCAGGCGGCGGCAGGCGGCGCCCAGGCCGGAGCGGCTCCCCAGGCTCGAGGCGGCCGCGGAGGCCGTGGGAACATCGACCCGGCGAAGCAGATCCCCGGCCTCGATCGTCAATACAACTACACGGAGCAGATCGCGTTCTGGGGCGG
>DASQHH010000166.1:0-3109 GCA_035632195.1 Vicinamibacterales bacterium | reverse complement strand
AAAGGCGGTGGTCGTCGCGTCGACAAATACAAAAGTCGGCGGTACGTACGACTTCGGCTTCCGCCACGACCCGTCCGACCCACTCGGCACGCTCGCCGACTACTGCAGCGGCTGTTACACCAACCTCAATCTGCCGTCGCGGATCGAGATGATCTCGCGATACATCCGTGAGTACGAGGCCGACGGCTTCGTCATCAACTCGATCAAGTCGTGCAACTCGTTCTCTGCCGGGCAACTCATGATCCTGCGCGAGGTCGAGAAGCGAACCGGCGTGCCCGGCGCGTTCATCGAGAGCGATCTGGTGGATCCTCGCTACTTCTCGAACGCGAACATCAAGAACCGGCTCGAGAGCTATTTCCAGATGATCGAAAGCCGGCGTCGCGCGGCGGCTCAACCGCCAACACCCGCCGACGAACACGCGGCGGTGGCCATATGAGCTGCGTCGTCGGTATCGATCTTGGCTCGACGACCACGAAGGCGGTGATCCTCGATGACAGCGGGGCCGTGCTCGGCCGGGGCATCACCAATTCTCGGTCCAACTACGAACTCGCAGCCGCCGTTGCGCGAACCGAAGCGTTCATCAACGCGCGGTTCGGGCTCATCCAGCAACAAGCCGCCGGCGGCATGGCCGCGGATGCGGTACAGCAGCTCCGGCGGGCGTTCGTGCTCGAACAGTTCCTGCACCAGCTCCGTCGTTTGTCCGAGCTCATGATCCAGGACGCCGAGCGCGCAGTGACGGCCGCACAGCGGCCGGCTGTCGTTGCGGCGATCGACGCGATCTTCGCCGAAATCCGTCGCGAGGAGGAAATGCGTTTTGCGCAGCCTCCGGTCGTCCGCTCCGATTTCTTCCGGGACAGCGCCGGTTCGGCGTTCATGCGGATCGCGGAACAGGTGGCCGGGAGTGCAGCGGGGGTGACGTACGATGCGCTGCTCGGGCTCTACGACAAGTGCATCATCAAGGTGGAGAACGAGCCGCTCGATCTCGACTTCCGCGATCACATCGGCGCCGCGCTGGAGCGAATTGGCGACCCGGCGGGCCTGACGAGCGCGGTCGACTATGCGGTGACGACCGACCTGACGCCCGCCGCAGTGGTCGGAACCGCATACGGCCGTGCGCGAATTCCCTTCCCCAAGGAACAGATCCGCTCCGAGATCCTCTGCCATGGGCTCGGGGCGCACGCGCTGTTCCCCGACACGCGGACCGTGCTCGACATCGGTGGGCAGGACACCAAGGCGATCCAGGTCGACGCGGACGGAATCGTCACCGGCTTCCAGATGAACGACCGCTGCGCGGCCGGCTGCGGGCGCTACCTCGGCTACATCGCCGACGAGATGAATCTCGGCTTGCACGAGCTGGGGCCGCTGGCGGAACAATCCAAGCGCGCCGTGAAGATCAACTCGACGTGCACCGTGTTCGCCGGGGCCGAACTACGGGAGCTGCTCTCGCTCGGACAGAAGCGCGAAGACATTCTCGCCGGCTTGCATCGGGCGATCGTGCTGCGTGCGATGAGTCTGCTCGCTCGATCGGGCGGCGTGTCGGATCAGTTCACGTTCACGGGCGGCGTGGCGAAGAATCCGGCCGCAGTCCGCGCCATCCGCGATCTCGTGGACGAGAACTACGGCGCGCGGACGATCAACATCTCCCCGGACAGCATCTATACCGGTGCCTTGGGCGCGGCCCTCTTCGCCAAGAGGATGGTGAACTGATGTACGTGACCGCCGGAGTCGACGTCGGCAGTGGCGCCGTGAAAGTCACCATCATGGAGACCGGCGCGGGTGATGACGCCGTGCTCGCAAACGCGTCGGCACGCATTAGCCGGCGGGAAGTCTCGAAAGTCGTCGACGAAGTTTTTCGCGACGCGGTGAATGCGGCCGGGGTCGATGCCATCCATTACGTCGCCACGACTGGCGAAGGCTCCGACGTGCCGTTCGCGACGGGGCACTTCTATGGTATGACGACCCATGCGCGCGGTGCGCTCTACCTGGCGCCCGAGGCGCGGGCCGTGCTCGATGTCGGCGCGCTGCACACGCGGGCGCTCGCGATGGACCCGAACGGCCGCGTGCTCGACTACAAGATGACGAGCCAGTGCGCATCCGGATCCGGTCAGTTCCTGGAGAACATCGCACGCTACCTCGGCGTGTCCCACGACGAAATCGGCCCGTTGTCGCTGCAGGCGACCAGCCCCGAGAAGGTGAGCTCGATCTGCGCTGTCCTGGCTGAAACCGACGTGATCAACATGGTATCGCGTGGAATCGCGACGGCTGACATCCTGCGCGGCGTTCACGACAGCATGGCGGAACGTTTCGCGCGGCTGCTGCGGTCGCTCGCCTTCGACGGTCCCGTGTTCGTGACCGGCGGCCTCGCCTCGGACATCGGCATGATCGGCGCGCTTCGAGACGCGCTCGCACGCAAGGCGGAACGTGACGGTATGTCGCGCGAGGTGATCACGCACGCCGACGCCATCTTCGCCGGGGCGATCGGGGCGGCGATCTGGGGCGGCTTCAGGTTTAGAAAGCTCGGCCGGACCGCACCCTCGTGGAGGGCGGCGGCCGCCGCAGCGTCGGCATGACGATGCCGGACTTCCAATATCATCGGCCGACCAGCATCGGCGATGCGTGCGCCCTGGCGGAGCGGCTTGGCGCGCGAGCCGCCTTTCTCGCGGGCGGCACCGAGCTGATCCCCGACTACCGGCGTGGCCGCGAATTGGCTGTCGATCTGATCTCGCTCGCCGATATCGCTGCACTGCGCGGAATTCGAGTCGAGGCGTCGATGCTTCACATTGGTAGTCTGACGACAGTGGCCGAGATCGCGGCGTCGTCGGCCGTCGGCGATTGGCTCCCGGCGCTCGCCGAGGCGGCTCGGGCGCTCGGCAGTCCACCGATTCGCAATCGCGCCACCGTCGGCGGGAACTTCTGTCGCGCCGTCTCCTGCGCGGATCTGCCGCCCGCTGCGCTGGTCGGCGATGCCGTGCTGCACATCGCGTCGCCGCGGGCCACCCGCGACATCCCGGCGGCAACGTTCTTCATCGACTCTCGCCGCACAGCGCTGGCTCCTGGTGAGCTGCTCGTCGAGATCCGGCTGCCCAAGCCGCCCCGCCGTCGCGGAACT
>DASQHH010000165.1:0-1701 GCA_035632195.1 Vicinamibacterales bacterium | reverse complement strand
CGTGCCTCCGAGCTGCGACGGGTGTACGACCTCGGCGCTGCCGTTCTCGACGGGCTCGGTGACGAGCACCTGCTCCACCAGCGCCGAACCTTTGCGCCGTGAGATCTTCGCGCCGAAGGCCAGGACGTCGTAGCCCCGCGTCATGACCGTCGCGCCGTCCACGGCCGTCAGGCCCGCAATTGCGTCCACGGCCCGGCCCAGCGCGCCGCGTCCGGCAGCGTCGTCTCCGGCATCGGCGAGCCCGTCTTTCGCAAGCAGCGCCAGCTCGCCGAACGGCGACGCAAGCTCGTAGGAAATCGGCCGGATGATCGAGTCGCGCCAGTCGTGGCTGCCGTTCGGGACGACGAGCAGCGCGCCCCCGCGTCCGTGCGCGCGCATCGACACCGCGAGGCGGGCGAGGACGCTCTCGTTCCGGCTGCCGAATCCGAGCAGCGAGTCGAGGAGCGACGGACAGTCCGGCTGCTGCGAGGCGCGTTCGTCGACGATCTTGACCTGGTCGCCCTCGAGTACCGCGACGTTGACGAACTTTCCCGGATCCCGCCGGTGGTGTTTGACGACGAGGAGGCCCGGCGCCGCGACTTCGAGGACGAAGCAGAACGCCGGAATCGTCCGAACGGTGCCCCAGACGCTGAATCCGTCGCCGTCGTTCCAGACGCCCAGATGGATGCCTGCGCGCTCGACGGCTGGCGCGACGCGTGTGAGGACCGACGGGGCAAGCGCCAGCGGCGGATCGAACCGCAGCGGGTGAACCGCGTCCTCAGGGGAAACGTAGGCGAGGGAGATCTTCGGGACGTAGCCTTCTTCGCGCCGGAGGCTGGCCCAGAACGCGGCCTCGATGATGGCGGCGATGGCGTCCTCGCTGGGCGCCACGGCGAGCCCGCCATCTCCCGCGGCGCGTGCCTCGGCGATATGCCGCTCGAAGTGTTCGCGCACCGGCCCGGCGACCGCGCGCGCCGGCGGGTACCCTTGCGGCGCCACCATTCAATACTAAGATAGCGCCGTGCACAGCCGCGCGCGGCGATTCTTCAGCGCCCGCAAAGAGCGCACGATTGCGATGACCCGCATCGTGCTGGCCGCTTCTGGGCTGTTCGCCATCTGGCTCGACCCGGTGGGCCCGGCGCGCTTCGTCACCGAGACGTACTCGCTCCACATCGCCTACATCGCTTACGCGATCAGCCTGGCGTTCGTGATGTGGAACCATGACAGCACCGGCGGCTTACCCGTCGTCACCCACTTGCTCGACCTCGTGGTCTTTTCCATCTTCCAGTACCTCACGCTCGGTCCGAACAGTCCGTTCTTCGTCTACTTCATCTTCGCCATCTTCTGCGCGGCGCTGAGGTGGGACTGGCGCGCCCTGTTCGGTACCTTCGCGGCGGTGCTCGCCGCCTACGGATCCATCGGCCTGGTAATGAGCCAGGGTGCCGACTTCAATCTCAACACCTTCCTCGTGCGGACGGTCTCCCGCATCGTCACGGGCGGACTGATCGTGTACCTGGCGCAGTACGAGATCTTCCTCCGCGGCGAGATCGAGCGTCTCGCGCGGTGGCCCGCCGTCGGAGGCCTCGACTCGAATGCGGCGATGAGCCGCGTCCTCGCGCACGCGGCATCGCTGCTGGAGGCCGAACGGGCGCTCATCGCATGGGACGTCGCCGAAGAGCCGCGGCTGAATGTGGCGGTGTGGTCGCGTGACGCCGGGCCCGG
>DASQHH010000164.1:0-4883 GCA_035632195.1 Vicinamibacterales bacterium | reverse complement strand
CGCGAGCGCGCCGAACCGGTATTCGTCATCGAGCCACAGACGGCCGCGGAATGGGCGCTGTTCGCGTATCACATCGGCAATCGGCACCAGCCGGTGATGATCACGGACCGCGCGCTCGTCTGCCCTGACGTCCCGGGTGTCGAACAGCTGCTGCAGCAGCATCACATGCCGTACGCGCGGGCAAACGCGCCGTTCACGCCTGTCGCGGCGGCCGCACATCATCACTGATGCTTGCCCTTCTTCACCTCTGCGACAGTCTGTTCCCGATCGGATCGTTCGGCTATTCCGACGGACTCGAGGCGGCGACTGCGTCGGGCGCGGTGACGGCGCGGGACGATCTGCGCGCGTGGCTGGACGTCTGCCTCGACGAAACGATCGCGCGGACCGAAGGTCCCGCCGTTCATCGTGCGTGGAGAGCCACCGACGGCCTCGACTGGAGTGACGTGATCGCCATCGATGAAGAGCTGACGGCGCTGCGTCCGGCGTCGGCCTCACGGAAGTCGACCCGCGCGATGGGACGGCGGCTGTTGACGACCTGGCAGCAGCTGCATCCGGATCCGCGACTCGATCAACTCCAATCGCTCGCGCGTGCCGGCCGTATCGGCCCCACGCTGCCGGTCGCCTTCGCGGCGGCGTCCTTGTGCGGGCGCGCCGACGCGCAGACGGCCATCGAATCGTTCGCCTACACGCGGCTGGCATCCACGGTGTCCGCGGCGATGCGGCTGATGGCGATCGGCCAGACCGACGCGCACGTGCTGCTCGCGAGCGCGCTCGAGCGTGTGCCGGCGATCGCCGCCGGCATCATCGCGCGCGACCCGCACATCGAATCGTTCGCACCGGCGATGGACATCATGGCAATGACTCACCAGTACGTGCACTCGAGGTTGTTCCGCTCGTGAAACGAGGTCCAGTCAGGCTCGGCATCGGAGGGCCGGTCGGCTCGGGCAAGACCGCACTCGTCGACGCGCTGTGCAAACGGATGCGCGACCGCTACCGCCTCGCCGTCGTCACGAACGACATTTTCACGAAAGAGGACATGGAGTTCCTCGTCCGCAGCGAGGCGCTGACGCCGGACCGCATCATCGGCGTGCAGACCGGCGGCTGCCCGCACACTGCGATCCGCGAAGACGCGTCGATGAATTTCGACGCGATCGACGAGATGACGGCGCGTCACGCCCATCTGGATCTGATTCTTCTGGAGAGCGGCGGCGACAACCTCGCCGCGAGCTTCAGCCCCGAGCTCGTCGACGCATCGATCTACGTGATCGACGTCTCGGGCGGCGACAAGATTCCACGCAAGGGCGGACCCGGCGTCACGCGCTCGGACCTGCTCGTCATCAACAAGATCGATCTCGCGCCGCACGTCGGCGCGGACCTAGACGTCATGGCGCGCGACTCGAAGAAGATGAGGGGGGACCGGCCCTTCGTGTTCACCAACATCAAGAACGGCACCGGTCTTCAGGACGTGATCGCGTGGATTCAACGGGAACTGTTGCTCGAAACGTAAACGGACGCTCGCCTGAAGGCTCGCGCTCCACGACGATCGGAGCGCGAGGCTTTAGCCGAGCGGTCGCCAGGCTCGAGCTGATCTTCGAGCGGCGAGGGGCGAAGACAGTGCTCGCGCACAGCTACGCCGAGCCGCCGTTCCGCGTCGGACCGACGATCGACGTCGACGGCGCGGCCTACCTGATTCTCGTCTGCGCCGGCCCCGGTGTCTTCGGCGGCGACGCGCTGCATCAGTCGATTCACGTCGGCCGCGGCGCCCGCGTCATGCTGACGTCGCAGTCCGCACTGCAGATCCATCCGTCGGCCGACACGTCGACCGCCCTGCTGCGCCAGGAGTATCGCGTCGACGAGGACGCCGAGCTGGAGGCGGACTGGGACCCGGCGATTCCGTTCGCCGACGCGCGGCTCGATCAGCGCATCGCCGTCGAGCTCGCTGCCGGCGCGCGCCTGCTCTGGAGCGACGCGGTGATGTCCGGACGCGCGGGGCGCGGCGAGACGTGGCAATACGCATCGTTCGCGCACGAGCTGCATCTGCGGGCGCGCGACGCGCTCGCGTATCTCGAGCGCTACGCGCTCACGCCGGATCGCCGTCCCGCGCGGCCGTGGATCGCGGGCGACGCGAATTACGCCGGCACGGCTATTGTGGCGCACGAATCCGCGACGCCGACCGCCGCTGCAGAGCTCCACGGCGCCCTGCAGCCGGAATACGCCGGCGAAGCGGCCGCCGATTGTGTCCGCAACGGCCTCGTCGTCGCGCGCTTCCTGTCCTCGTCCGGCAGCCGGTTCGCGGCCGCCCGCGACATGGCACGGAATCTGGCGCTCCATTCGATATTCGGGCGGGCGGCGGCCTCGAAACGGAAGTAAAATGGCCCTTCCCTTTGATGTCCCGAATCGCCTGGCTCGTCGTGTCGGCCTGTGTCGTTCTGTCGGCCGGGATCCCGGTCCACGCTGAGGACGTCAAAGCAGCAGGCGAATGGCGGGTGACGTTCGTCGTGCCGACCGGCACGAAGAGCGTCAACATGATCGTCAACCAGCGCGACAAGCACCTGACCGGCACCGTCGTGGACGAATACGGCGAGTTTCCGCTCGACGGCCGTCTGGACGGCGATCAGCTGACCATCATCTGGTCCGTGCCGGAAGACGGGAAGCTGCTCGACATCACGATGAAAGGCACGCTCAAAGGCGACACCATCACCGGAACGGCGACCATCGGCAAACTGGGCGAGGGGCCGCTCACGGCTCGGCGCACCGCAGAGGACTAGGAGAAGATTCATGAAGCGCGCACTGTTCACCATGCTGACGACGCTCGTCGTCACAGCCCCCGCGTTCGCACAAGCGACGAACGTCACCGGCGACTGGGACATCACGATCGTCTCGCCGCAGGGTCCCAACACGCAGCGGCTCGTCCTCAAGCAGGACGCCGACAAACTGACCGGCATGTTCAAGTCGCAGATGGGCGAGCTCGCCGTGACCGGCTCGGTCACGGGCAGCGACGTGAAGATCGCCTTCAGCATCGACATCCAGGGCCAGGCGCTGGATATCACGCTGAACGGCAAAGCGGACGGCGACAAGATCGCCGGCACCGCGGTGTTCGGCACGTTCGGGGAGGGTGAGTTCACGGCGAAGAAAGCCACGGCGTCCGCCACTGCGAACACGATGACGGCGACCGTGTCCGCGGGCGGCGTGACCGCGACGTCGACGATGACGGCGGGCGGCGCGACGGCGACGGCCTCGGCCGGCGGCGTCACCGCGACCTCCACGACAACGGCAGAAGCCGGCACGGGCGCGGCGGGCAAATGGGATGTGATGTTCAAGACGCCGCAGGGCGACTTCCCCGGCACCGCGACGATCTCGGTCGACGGCGACAAGCTCACCGGCACGTTCGGCAGCCAGATGGGTGAGGCGCCCGTCACCGGCTCGATCGCCGGCAAGACCATCAAGCTGAAGCTCAACGCGCAGACGCCGCAGGGCGAGATGACGGTCGACATGTCGGGCGATCTCGACGGCGATTCCATCGTCAACGGCAAAGCTGATGTCATGGGCATGCAGCTCGACTGGACGGCCAAGCGCATCAAGCAGTAGCGCCATGCAGGGCGGCCCATCTGGGCCGCCCACCGATATGCGACGAAACCGCTCTTCCGCGCTTCTGCTGCTTTGTGTGTTCCTGAGCTCTGCCGTGGGCGCGCGCGCCCAGAGCCGGGCGCCAGCCAATGCGGTGCAGGCGGACCTCAACCGCGCGGCGGACGCCGTGCTCGCGCTCAAGAGCACGCGATTCTCCATCAAGCGCGAAGGCGCGCCGGCTTTTCTCGACGAGAAGATCGGCATCACGTTCACGGCGGCCGACTGCATCTATGCCGCGCCCGACCGCGTCTCGTGCAACGTCAAAGTCACAACCAAGAACGGCTCCGTTCTGCAGTTGACGCGCGTGTGGGTGCCGGAGGGGATCTTTCAATCGAATCCGCTCACGCGCCAGTTCGCGAAGCTCCCGGCGGCCGACACGAACTTCAACGGCCCTCTGCTCTTTGCGAGGACCGGCATCGCCGCCATTCTCAAGACGGATGTCCAGAGAGCGCAGATTGTCGGCAAGGAGAAGGTTCAGGGCGCCGACACGCTCCATCTCAAGGGAGAAGTGAGCGGCGCGAAACTGAATCCGTTGATCGGCGCGACGCTCAAAGCCGATCTGATCTACCCCGTCGATCTCTGGATGGACGAGGCGTCCGCGAACGCCGTGCAGCTTCACGTTGCCGAGCCTGACGGCAATGGATGGCTCATCGAGCTCTCCGGCTTTAACGAGCCGCAAACCATCCCCACGCCGCAAGTGCCGCCACCCGCGGGCCGATAAGCCCGCATGTCGCGCGCGCACGATCATCCGCGCCTGATTCTCGCGCTCGTCTGCCTGCCGGTATTCATCGGCGCGCTCGACCTCACGATCGTTTCCGCGGTTCTCCCTGAAGTCATCCGCTCCCTGACGATCGAAATCCAGAAGCTCGACGTCGCCGGATGGGTCGTGACCGGCTACTTCGTGTCGTACGCCATCAGCATGACGTTCATGGGGAAGGTGTCGGATCTGGCCGGCCGGCGTGTCGTGTTTCTCGCGTGCCTCGCCATCTTCTTTGTCGGCTCGTGGCTGGTTGCCATCTCGCCGGGATGGCCGGCCGGCGTGGCGCGTCAGGTCATGCGCCTCGTCGGCGATCACTCGGGAGACGGATTCGGGTCGCTCTACGCACTGATCTTCGGGCGTGTCGTGCAGGCGTTCGGCGCCGGCGCGATGGTGCCGGTGAGCATGGCGCTCGTGGCGGACCTGTTTCCACCCGACAAACGCGCACTCCCGCTCGGAATCGTCGGCGCCGTTGACACGGCCGGCTGGGTGCTCGGAC
>DASQHH010000163.1:0-1720 GCA_035632195.1 Vicinamibacterales bacterium | reverse complement strand
CTCGAACTCGCGGCGGGTCAGCCGGATCGGCTGTCCGTCCACGGTGACCGCGACCGCGTCGAAATCGGCGGCGATATGGTCGCCCTTGTAGACGCTCGGCCGCCGCTCCTCCGCCGGCGTGCCGCGGCGCAGAACGGCGCGCACGCGCGCCGACAGCTCCCGCAGGCTGAACGGCTTCGTCACGTAGTCGTCGGCGCCATAGTCGAGCCCGGCCACGCGGTCGTCCTCGCTGGTCCGAGCCGTCAGCATGATGATCGGCACGTGACGCGCGTCGCTACGCGACCGCATGATGCGGCACACGTCGATCCCGCTGACGACCGGCAGGTTGAGATCGAGGATGACGAGGTCCGGCGGATGGTTCGCGACCGACCGCAGCGCTTCGTCGCCCGATGCGACGATCTCCGCGTCGGCCTCGCCGCCCCGCTCGAGCGTGTGTTTGATCAGTCCGGCAATGTCCTGCTCGTCTTCGACGATGAGCACCCGCGGTCTCGGCATGGGCACTGCCGCGAGCGTATCGGCCGCAGGTGTCGGACCGGTGTCGAACCTGTTAATTGTGGGTTAACGGGGCCGCGATTGATGGTATTCTCTGCGACAGACGGACTCTCTTTATGTGCGCGAGGCTCGTCGTGTTCGGGGTACTTACTGGTGTGCTCGCCGCCGCCGCAAGCCCCGTGTCCGCGCAGCTGTGGCGTCCGTTTACGAACGATCCTCACAACATCCTCGAAGGCAACTGGCAGTCGTGCCGCGAAAACGACGGCCAGTACGCCGAGCGCGTCTACGACCATGTCGTCAACGGCGTGGGGCAGTTCGAAGTCCACATGGGGCCGCGGCGGGAGTTCGCGCTCTTCAAGGGCGTGCAGGACGCTCACCGCGACCACGACTCTCCCGAGAACCTGCTGAAGCCGTTCCGCGTGCCGATGGAGTCCGGCCGCGCGAAGCAGCGTTGGGAGATTCCCTCGCTGAACCTGGTCTTCACCGCCACCTTGGCCGGCGGATCGCGGACCGACTGCGAGAGCTGGTTCCTCGTTCTCGCGCCGCTCGAGAAGACCTCTCACTGACGCTCGGCTAAAAGTCTCGCGCTCCGGTTACAATCCGCCGCATGCGACGCCTCGTGTGGACCGCCGGCATCGTCCTGACCGTCTGCGTTGCGGGCGTCGCGTCGTTCGGCGACGTGCAGCCGGCTCAGCGCCCCGGCGTTGCGGGCGGCGGTGTGACGCTGCTGCCGAACGGCTGGAAGATTGCGCCGGCAGGCCGCCACGTGCAGGTCGGCGACCTCCCGCTGGCGATGGCCGAATCCCCCGACGGCCGGCTCCTGTTCGTCGCCAGCAACGGCTACAACACCCCGTCCATCGTCGTCGTCGATCTGAAGCTGCTGTACGTGCGCGCGACGCTGCTGCTCGATCACGCCTGGCTCGGTATGGCGTGGCATCCGCGCGGCGATCGCCTGTACGTGTCGGGCGCCGCGAACAACACGATCCACGAGCTGCGGTGGAGCGGGGGCGCGCTGACCCGCGGGCAGGATCTCGTCCTGGGCCGTCCGTTCCAGACGTCCGCGGAGATGGACCGCCGGGCGCTCACCGCGCGGAGCTTCATCGGCGGCCTCGCGATCTCGCCGGACGGGTCGCGCCTCTATGCCGCCGACGTCGCCGCACAGACGGTGACGCTCGTCGACGCCGCCAGCGGGCGCGTGCTGCGCACGGTGGCGTTGCCCGCGGAACCG
>DASQHH010000162.1:0-3822 GCA_035632195.1 Vicinamibacterales bacterium | reverse complement strand
AGAAACGGATGCGCGACGCCGGCAGCATGATGTGCGCCGTCCCGATCGGCAGCGGACTGTTGTCGCCCTCGTCGACCACGACGTAGACATCCGTCGTGCGCAGCGGCGGAATCTGGACGGTGAGCGGCCTCGCCGGACGATCTTGATCCGCGTGCACCCACCGCGTGGCCGCAAGGACCTCGAACGCAGGATCCCGCCGCCTCGCGGCGGCGCCGTCGCCGATGCTGCGATCCACGTCGCGCTCGACACCGACGATGATGCCGCGGTCGAAGACGCGCGCGTCGGTCGCAATCGACAGGCTCGTCGTCGGCAGGTTCGGGTACGGATAGCGGATGCGATAGACGGACCGCGGCGAAGCGTTGGCGGGCAGCGCGGGCAGCGTTTTCGGCGGTGCCGCGAGCCGCTCCGGCGTCAATTCGAGCGTCAATGGCTCGGCCGCGCGCTCGAGCACGTACGGAACCTGGCTGCCCGATGCGTCGATCGCCCTCAGATCGGGGAATCCGGCGGTCGCGCCCGCGCTGTGCGCGAGGACGGCGACGTCGAGCGGCACGACAATCAGTCCGGAGCCGCCGGGCGGCAAATCGCGCAGGTACTTGAAGAGGCCGGCGTCGAGCGGCGCGCCGAGCGTCGGCATCGGGGGCGCGGCGCCCGACGCCGCATTCTCTTCCGCTGAGCGCGCACGCGGCTCGCCCCACTTTGCGTCTGCGACCGACTCGATCCGGATCTGGCTGCGCGCGGCCTCGATGTCGTACCGCGGCGGCGTCAGAGAATCGTTGCCGTAGCGCGCGGTGAGCGTGCCGGCGGCCGCGTCCAGGTAGATCCACGGAAGCTCCGAGAACACCGCCGTCACACCCTTCAGTTCGAGCGGCGGGTTATCACCATCGTCGACTTCGAGATCGAGCTGTGCTTCGGCCGGGCGATCGATGGGCAGCCGCAGCGCGGTCGCTTCCGCGTCGTCGCGGACGACTCGCCGCAGCATGGCGCCGCCGAGCTGGACCGGTGCCAGCTCCGATCCCGAGAAGCGAGCCTCGAACACGCGCGCGGGCCGGAACACGTAGCTCCCGCCCACATCCAGATCGAGCGCCGCGATCGGCAGATGTCCGCCCGGCAGTCGGATCCGGAAGCGGCTGCGGCCGGGTTCGGCGTTGCGCCGCTCGAAGACGAGCGGGGCGGTGAGCGGCGGCGGCGGAGGCGCGCCGACGGAGAGGCGTGCGGACGCGGCCAGCGGATGCGGGAGGCGCTGGCTGTTCGTGTCGTCGAAGGTGGCGCGGAGGAAGCGGTACGGACCAGGCCTGAACCGCAGCTCACCCAGTCGCAGCTGTTCCTGCGGCAGATCGAAAACCGTTCCCTCGTTCAGCAGCGTCCAGTGTTCGCGATCGCCGCTGCCTTCGAGCCGCACGCGCTTGAGGTACGGCGGCGGCAGTCCGTCGAGCCGGAAACCGTCTACGACGAGCGGCGCACCGAGGTCAGCCTCGAAACCGCTCGTTCGCAGACGATCGGTATCGACGGGCGCGATCGGCAGAATCGCCGCGCCTTTGAAGCGCGGCGGCGCGGGCGGATTCGCGACGAAGAGATAGCCGACTTCGCGTCCGCCCGAATCGTAAATCCGCAGATCGTGAAGTCCGTTGCGGTAGGGCGACGCGCCGGCCAGCAGCGGCACGTCCACCGCGAGCCTGTGCGGACCCGACTCGCCGAGCGTGATTGGCCGCTCGACGCGGAACGCGGTCGTCTGCTGCGCCCGCGGCACCGCACTCGAGAGCGCCACGACGATGGCAACCACGAAGACGGCAGCCCGAGTCACTCTTCCTCCCCCCGGTGCAGCACGAACTTCTGCAAAGCGAGCGCGACGAGCGAGAGCGAGATCGCGAGGCCGACGAGCGATCCGACGCGATACAGGCCGCCGAGCGATCGCATGTCGTACAGGAAACCCTTGAGCGCCGTGACTGCGATGAGCGCGACCGCTGCGACGCGCGCCGGACGGAGGCGCAGGTAGATGCCCGCGGTCAGGAGCAGCATGCCGAAGATCAGCCATCCGATCGTGTACGTCAGATCCTGCGCGAGCGTGACGCCGAACCGGAACGTGAATTCCGCACCGGTTGCGTAGTAGTCCGCGATCTCGATGTTCAGGACCCAGAACAGAACGATGACGCCGGCAGCGGCGGTAAACGCCAGCGCGCGCGTCGGCCCGAGGCTGTCGTCCGAGTCCTTGAAGAAGTAGGCCGACGCGATCATCGACACGCCGCCCGTCAGGTACGTGTAGAGGTACCAGTTGAAGATCCGCATGCCGCGCGGTTCGTAGAAGAACACCGACGGGTTCAGGATGAGGCGCACGAACACGGCGGCCAGCAGCGCCAGCGACCAGAAGAACAGTCCGCGGTGCGGGATGCGGCGATACGCCCACGCGAGCGCCGCCCCTTCCAGCGCCCAGCCAATCGTGATCCATTGATGGTGCAGCTGCAGCGGGATGGCGACGGTCGCAAACGCCAGCGCCGCGCCCGCGACGACGGCGAGGCGTCCGAGGTCGCGATCGTCTTCGGCCGGCTGCAGCGCCAGCAGGCGCCGCAGCAGCAGCGCCATGACGAGGCCCTCGCCGACGGGGACGGCGCCGAGGTAGCCGCCGAGGCCGCCCTGCAGCAGCGCGGTTCTCGCGGTGAAGAAGAAGAACGCGGAGCCGGCCACCGCGACCAGGAACGGCGACCGCGAGTGCTCCGCGCGGCTGCCGAGCACGAACGGATAGGCCGTGTAAACGGCGTACAAGGCCGCCGCGAGCGCGAAACCCTCCGGCCATACCGCTGCTTCGTGCGTCGTCTGCCAGTGCAGCGTCACGAGCCAGCCCACGGCGACAGACAGCACGCCCGCCACGGGCCATTCGTTCTGCCACGCCAGCCACAGCACGATGGACAGGTTGACGACGTACGTCGCGATCAGGATCGCGAAGGACGGCGCAGTCTTCAGCGCGGCAGCTGAAGCGACGACGAAGCACGCGATGAACAGAACGGCGATGGCCGCAGCGGCGGACGGCTTGCTGTCCCGGTTCGTCTGCACGAACGCGGCGATCCAGGCGAGCGCATACGCGGCGACGGCCTCGGCGGCCGCAAGCGCCGCCCACTCGTACGTCTGCAGCGGCGCGCTGGACGACCACGCCAGCACAACGGCGGCCGCGGCGATCGCCCCTGCGGCGTGCAGCGGCCCGCGGCCAATCGCCAGCGACGCGGCGCTGACCGCGAGGGTGATCACCGCGAGCGCGCCGAAGAGGGGCCAGGGCGGCGTCGCCCAATCGGGCTGCAGCGCGAGCGCGAAGAGGAAGAGATGGCCGATCAGACCGAGGAACGCGCCGTGCCTGAAGCCGGCCGCACCCGTCGATTCGCCCGCGCGCTCGGCCTGCACGTGCGCCCACGCATGGCCGCCGAGCATGATGAGCGTCAGCATGACGAGCACGAACAGTGACGGAATGACGCCGACGACGGCGGCCGACTGCACCCACCAGACGCCGAGGACGATCCACGAGAGCGCGCCGCCCACCAGTGCCAGCGCCGGGAGACCGCCCGACGCGCTCTCCACGAAGACGCCGGCATTCAGCAGCGCCAGCAGCACCGCCAGCCCCCACAGCGCAGCCGGCGTCTGCGGACCGGCGGCCAGGAACAGGAGGAGCAGGAGGCCCGCGATGAGAACGGCGCCGCCTCCCCAGGCAGGGCGCAGGTCGCGATCGAGCCGGCGCGCGACGAGCGGCCCGCCGAGATAGAACGCCGCGAATGCCGCGTAGATCACGATGCCGTCGCGCAGATGATCGGCCGTCAGGTTCGTGGCCGACCACGCGGCCTC